>DASQLI010000084.1:0-16821 GCA_035630075.1 Microlunatus sp. | reverse complement strand
GCCTTCGTGGACCTGGGTGGCGTCGACGGCCTGGTGCACGTCTCCGAGCTGTCCTGGAAGCACATCGACCACCCGTCGGAGGTGGTCGAGGTCGGTCAGGAGGTCACCGTCGAGGTGCTGGACGTCGACATGGACCGCGAGCGCGTCTCGCTGTCGCTGAAGGCGACCCAGGAGGATCCGTGGCAGGCCTTCGCCCGGACCCACCAGATCGGTCAGATCGTGCCGGGCAAGGTCACCAAGCTGGTGCCGTTCGGTGCGTTCGTCCGCGTCGAGGAGGGCATCGAAGGTCTGGTGCACGTCTCCGAGCTGGCCGAGCGGCACGTGGAGATCCCGGAGCAGGTCGTCCAGGTCAACGACGACGTGATGGTGAAGATCATCGACATCGACCTGGAGCGGCGCCGGATCTCGCTGTCCCTGAAGCAGGCCAACGAGGGTGTGGACGCCCACGCCGAGGAGTTCGACCCCACGCTGTACGGCATGGCGGCGAGCTACGACGACCAGGGCAACTACCTCTACCCCGACGGCTTCGACCCGGAAACGGGGGAGTGGCTCGAGGGCTACGAGGACCAGCGTGCGGCCTGGGAGACCCAGTACGCCGAGGCGCACGCGCGCTGGGAGGCGCACAAGAAGCAGGTCGAGGAGGCCGCCAACGAGGCGACCACCGCGGCCAGCACCGCCGGCTCCGCGTCGTACTCATCCTCCACCAGCGACAGCACGCCGGCGACGCCGTCTGCGGCTGCACCGGAGGGTTCGCTGGCTTCCGACGAGGCCCTGCAGGCCCTGCGGGAGAAGCTCACCGGCGGCGCCTGATCCGCCTCGCTCGACCCTGATCGAGCACGAACGGCCCCGGACGCTTCGGCGTGCGGGGCCGTTCGGCGTCCCCCGGACCGCCCCGCGTAACCTGCTCAGGTGCTGCGGGTGGGCCTGACGGGGGGAATCGCGACCGGGAAGACGGCCGTATCGGACCTGCTCCGGGAGCACGGTGCGGTGGTGATCGACGCCGACCTGCTGGCGCGTGAGGCGGTCGAGCCGGGAACGCCGGGTCTGGCAGCGGTCGTCGACCGGTTCGGCCAGCAGGTGTTGATCGACGGACGGCTCAACCGCGAGGCCCTCGGCCAGATCGTCTTTGCCGATCCGCTCGCCCGTCAGGACCTGGAGCGCATCATCCACCCAGAGGTTCGGCGCCTGGCGGCGACGATGGAGGCCGAGGCGGACGCCGACGCGGTCGTTGTGCACGTCATCCCGCTGCTGGTGGAGACCGGACAGCAGAACGACTTCGACGTCCTCGTCGTGGTCGACGTGGCCCCCGAGCTCCAGCTCGAGCGGCTGCAGGAGCGCACCGGCCTCGACAGTGCGTCGGCTCGATCACGGATCGCGGCGCAGGCCAGTCGGCAGGCTCGTCTCGCAGCGGCCGATGTGGTCGTCGACAACGGTGCGACCAGGGACGATCTCCGGCGACAGATCGATGGTTTGTGGGCCGATCTCCGCCTGCGAGCCACCGCCGGCTGACATACTCACTGCAACTTTCCCACCCGGTCGGCCCCTGACCGCGGCCGATCGCGGCACCACGACCCGAATGCCAGGAGGACTGTCCGTTGAACTGTCCCCGTTGCTACGCCGAGTTGCCCGACGTCGCGCACTACTGCCACGTCTGCGGCCAGGATGTGCGCTCCGACGACCTGACCCGGAGCCGGTCGTTCGCGGCCAAGCCCGATGAGCCGGTTGCGTCGTTCGCACTCGTGTCCACGATCATGCCGCGGGGCGCCGGGGAGCGGCCGCAGACGTACCGGATCGCCTTGACGATCGCGCTCGTCGTCGCGCTGGTCGCAGCGATCTTCGGGGCGCTGCCGATCGCCATCCTGGTCGCGGCGTTCGCCATCCCGATCGTCTACATCGTCTACCTGTATGACGTGAACATCTGGGAGGACGAGCCGATCCCGGTCACGGGACTGGCGTTCGGCCTCACCGGCGTGCTCACGATCATCTTCATGATGATCGTGATGTGGCTGCTGCAGCCGTCGATCCCCACCACGTCGCTGGACGGCTCGGATCTGGGTGCCGGCCCGAGCGTGTGGACCTTCCTGCTGGTGGCGTTGGTGGTACCCGTCGTCGGCGAGGCCATCCGGCAGGTCGGTCCTATCCTGCTGGCCAGTCGGCCCGAGTTCGACGACCTGATGGACGGTCTCACCTTCGGCGTCATCAGCGGCGTCGCGTACGCCTGCTTCGACACGATCGTCCGCTACTGGGACCTGCTCGTCGGCGGTCGGGTCGATGCCGATCCCGGGCTGTGGATGTCGCTGGTGTTCTTGCACGGTTTCGTCAAGCCCCTGCTGCTCGGCACGGCGACCGGGATCGCCTGTGCGGAGTACTCGGGGCTGGGTCGCGGGTACGACGGCTTCACCCCGCGTTACTACCGCGGTGTGGTGGAGGCCGTTCTCGCCAACATCGGGTTCTGGGGCGGTATCTACCTGCTCAGCTTCATCGGTAACCCGACGCTGTCGGTTGTGCTGAGCACGGGCTGGGGTCTGCTCATCTTGGGCATTCTCATCCTGCGGGTGCGCAACATCCTGCACACGGGGTTGATGGAGGCTGCGCTCGAACGGTCTGCGCGCGCGGGGGACGTCGGCGAGGCCGGCGAACTCCGATTCTGTGTTCGCTGCGAGATGCCGCTGCTCGACAACGCCTCCTTCTGCACGGCCTGCGGCACGGCCGTACGGGCCCAGGCCAAGCCGCACAAGACCACCGTGGCCGCCGCCTCGGCAGCACCGTCGGGAGGGGGCGCGACGGCGGCGGGGTCGTCGACTGGCCCGGCCTCACCTGGTCCGACGCCGACCGAGGCGCCTGGGAGCACCGCCTCCGGGACGAGCGCCTCGCAGACCGCGCCACCGCCACCACCTCCACCTCCGGGAGGTGAGCCGACCTCCAGCGTCCGCGGCGCCACGTCGCCCCCGTCGGCCGCCGCGACTGGGCAGGACGCCAGGGACCGCTTCCACGACGACGAGGAGGGCCGGGCATGAGCCAGAATCCTCCGTGGCCGCAGCAGGGCCAGGGCTCTCCGCAGGGTCCACAGGGTCAGCAGGGTCAGCAGGGTGGCGGTTACCCGCAGCAGGGTGGCGGCTACCCGCAGCAGGGTGGCGGGTATCCACCCCAGCAGGGTGGCGGGTATCCACCCCAGGGCTACCCGCCGCAGGGAGGCGGCTACCCCCAGCCGGGTGGCGGGTACCCCCAACAAGGGGGCGGACCACAGCAGGGTGGCTACCCACCACAGCCCGGCTACCCGCAGCCGGGTGGCCAGCCCCAAGGTGGCTACCCGCCGCAGAACGCCACCTATGGCGGACCGTTCCAGGGTCAGCCCCAAGGCGGCTACCCCGGACAGGGCGGCGGCTACCAGCCTCCGCCGAGTGGCGGCGGCGCTCCGACCGGTGGCAAGTCCCCGCGGAAGAGCACCGGCCTGATCATCGGCATCGTGGTCGCGGCGGTGGTGCTCCTGGTCGCCGTCGGCGGCATCATCATGGCTCTCGCCGGCGGTGGCGATGAGCCCGTCAGCACCATCACCCCATCGGCACCGACCACACCGAGCGCGGAGCCGACCACCGATCCGACCGACGAGCCCACCGAGCCGTCGAGTGCCCCTCCGACCAGCAGCCAGCCGACCGATCAGCCGACCCAGGCGCCCACCGGTGACACGATCGACTTGGGCAACGGGGTCAAGCTGACCCCCGCCGGCGGCTGGCAGGTGAAGAGCGAGAAGAGCGGCGCGGCGCAGCTGTCCAACGGGCGGGACGTCTTCGTCGGCATCGTGGCGCAGCTGCCGAAGGAGTCCAACCCCGGGCAGACCTGCGACGCCTACCACCGTGACATCGCGAAGTCGTACACGAACGGGAAGTTCGACGAACCGAAGTCGGTGGACCTCGGCAGCAAGAAGCTCAACGCGGCGAGCTGCGTGGCTCAGGTGACGATCGCCAACGGTGGCAACGCCATCCAGGTGTACATCTTCTCGCTGGTCTCCGTCCGCACCGACGGGCTGACGGTGGTCGGGTCGCTCTACTTCACCGAGGACTCCGACACCAAGCAGCTCGACCAGGACTTCGGCACGATGGTCAACTCCATGCTGAAGGGCCAGGTCGCCGGCGGCTGACTGAGGGCACGGGTGCTGAGCCTGTCGAAGCACGAGCACATGCCCTTCGACAGGCTCAGGGCACGGAGGGCACGTGTCCGTCGACGGCCTCGGGCTGACCCCGTCGATTGAGGGTCGTGTCGGTGCTGGGTCGTACTCTCGCAGCATGCGTCCGATCGAAGACCTGTTGCGCTCGGTGGCCCCGCTCAAGGTGGTCAGCGACTTCGACCCGTCCGGCGACCAGCCGCAGGCGATCGCCGACCTGGAGCGCCGGGTCCTGGCCGGCGAGAACGACGTCGTGCTGCTGGGCGCCACCGGCACCGGCAAGACCGCCACCGTGGCCTGGCTGGCGGAGCGGCTGCAGCGGCCGCTGCTCGTGATGCAGCCGAACAAGACCCTGGCGGCCCAGTTCGCCAACGAGCTGCGGCACTTCTTCCCGGAGAACGCCGTGGAGTACTTCGTCTCCTACTACGACTACTACCAACCCGAGGCGTACGTTCCGCAGACCGACACCTACATCGAGAAGGATTCTTCGCTCAACGAGGAGGTTGAGCGGCTCCGTCACTCAGCCACGAACTCCTTGCTGACCAGGCGGGACGTCGTCGTGGTGGCCACCGTGTCAGCCATCTACGGCCTCGGCACACCTCAGGAGTACGTGGACCGGATGGTTCGGCTGCGGGTCGGGGAGGAGATGGACCGGGACTCCCTGCTCCGCCGCCTGGTCGGTATCCAGTACGCACGCAACGACCTCTCCGGGGCCCGCGGCACCTTCCGGGTGCGCGGGGACACGCTCGAGGTCTTCCCGATGTACGAGGAGCTGGCGGTCCGGGTCGAGTTCTTCGGCGACGAGATCGAGAACCTGTCGACCCTGCACCCCCTGACCGGTGAGGTGGTCACCGACCACGACACGGAGGTCTACCTGTTCCCGGCCAGCCACTACGTCGCCGGGCCCGAGCGGATGGAGCGGGCGATCGGTGGCATCGAGGCCGAGCTGGGGGAGCGGTTGGCCGAGCTCGAGCAGCAGCAGAAGCTGCTGGAGGCGCAGCGGCTGCGGATGCGGACGTCGTACGACATCGAGATGATGCGGCAGATCGGCACCTGCTCCGGGATCGAGAACTATTCCCGGCACATCGACGCCCGCGGACCGGGCACGCCGCCGAACTGCCTGATCGACTACTTCCCCGAGGACTTCCTGCTGGTCATCGACGAGTCGCACGTGACCGTGCCGCAGATCGGTGGGATGTACGAGGGCGACATGTCCCGCAAGCGGACCCTGGTCGACCACGGCTTCCGGCTGCCGAGCGCGATGGACAACCGGCCGCTGCGGTTCGAGGAGTTCGTCGAGCGGATCGGGCAGACGATCTACCTGTCAGCCACGCCCGGCAACTACGAGCTGGCCCGGTCGGACGGGTTCGTCGAGCAGCTGATCCGGCCCACCGGGCTGGTCGACCCCGAGGTCATCGTCAAGCCCACCCAGGGCCAGATCGACGACCTGATGGCCGAGATCCGAGCCCGGGCCGAGCGGGACGAGCGGGTGCTGGTCACCACGCTCACCAAGAAGATGGCCGAGGACCTGACCGACTACCTGCTCGAGCACCAGATCCGCACCCGCTACCTGCACTCCGAGGTCGACACCCTGCAGCGGATCCAGCTGCTGCGGGAGCTCCGGATGGGGGAGTACGACGTCCTGGTCGGCATCAACCTGCTCCGTGAGGGTCTCGACCTGCCGGAGGTGTCCCTGGTCTCGATCCTGGACGCCGACAAGGAGGGCTTCCTCCGTAGCTCGAAGAGCCTCATCCAGACCATCGGCCGCGCCGCCCGGAACGTGTCCGGGCAGGTGCACATGTACGCGGACAAGGTCACCGACTCGATGGAAGCGGCGATCGAGGAGACGAACCGCCGGCGGGAGAAGCAGGTGGCGTACAACCTCGAGCACGGCATCGACCCGACACCGCTGCGGAAGAAGATCGCCGACATCACCGACCTCCTGGCCCGTGAGGATGCGGACACCGACGAGCTGTTCAGCGGCCGGAACGGACGTCGGCAGAAGACGGCCGTGCCGAGCCTGAGCATGAAGGACGCGGGCAAGACCGCGCGCAACCTGGCCGGTATCCCGGCCGGCGACCTGGCCGACCTGATCCAGGACCTGACCCAGCAGATGCACGCGGCAGCCGCCGACCTGCAGTTCGAGGTCGCGGCCCGACATCGAGACGAGATCTCCGAGCTGAAGAAGGAGCTGCGGCAGATGGTGGAGGCGAATAGGTGAGTTGGTGCGTTGGGTGGGGTCGGCGGTGCTCCCCGAGTCTCGCCCACCTCGCTCCGCAGGCTCCGCTCGGAACGCCCGACCACTCCCTGACTCGGGGAGCACCACCGACCCCACCGCCGCCGAGGTGGTAACGGCACGTGCCGGGCGCCCTCATGTCCCAGGTTGCGGTGACTGCTGGTTCGCCTCACCCAGGGTGATCACTTGTTCGCCCTTCCCAGGGTGTGACTGGTCACTGGATTCGCGTACCACGGGGTGTGGCTGAGATACTGGGCGCCGGAGGGGAGTATTCCTCACGCGTCGTATCGTCATCACGGAATCGAGCACCTGAGGTCGGCCGCAGGCCGGTGGGGTGCGCCCGGTGCGGCGGCTGACCTAGGGTGGTCGGTGGAAGAGACCTCCGAGACTGCTCGTTGTTCTCGGATCCTCCTCTCGGAAGGGGCCCCCCGCCGCCCATGGATGTTCATCTGTACACCTGGATCATCACCGTCGTGGTGATGATCGCGGTGCTGGCTGTCGACCTGCTCATCATCGGTCGCCGCCCGCACGAGCCGTCGATGAAGGAAGCCGGGATCTTCGTCGGCATCTTCGTCAGCCTCGCGATCCTGTTCGGCTTCGGAGTCTGGGCTGCCTGGGGTCCGCGCTATGCCGGCGAGTTCTTCGCCGGCTGGTTGACCGAGTACAGCTTGTCGATCGACAACCTGTTCATCTTCGTCATCATCATGGGTGCGATGAAGGTGCCGAGACACCTGCAGCAGTTCGCCCTGATGGTCGGCATCATCTTGGCGTTGGTCTTCCGGGGAATCTTCATCGCCCTCGGCGCGGCGGCGATCAACCAGTTCTCCTGGATCTTCTTCTTCTTCGGCGCGTTCCTCATCTACACCGCCGTCAAGCTCGTCATCGACTACCGCAATCACGACGACGCGGACGACGACGTGCCGCCGGACAACCCGGCGATGCGGTTCGTGAAGAAGCGGTTCAAGTCGGTGGATGAGTACCACGGCACCAAGCTGACGGTGAACTTGGACGGGGTCCGTTACATCACGCCGATGCTGTTCGTGATCGTGGCGCTGGGCTCGACCGACCTGCTGTTCGCGCTGGACTCGATCCCAGCCATCTACGGACTGACCCAGGAGCCGTACCTGGTCTTCACCGCGAACGTGTTCGCACTGATGGGTCTGCGACAGCTGTACTTCCTGATCGGCGGGCTGCTGAAGCGGCTGGTCTACCTCTCGCTGGGCCTGTCGGTGATCCTGGCGTTCATCGGCGTCAAGCTGATCCTGCACGCGCTGCATCACTACCACCTGGCCGATTGGGCGCCCTGGGACGGGGAGATCCCGATCTGGGTCTCGCTCTCGGTCATCATCGTGACGTTGGTCGTCACCACCGTGGCCAGCTTGATCAAGAGCCGGTACGACGACGACCAGCGCGCCGCCAGCGAGCACCGCGACAGCGATCGGGTCACCGACAACTGACCGAGCCGGTGCGTGTTCCTGACGACCTGAGGTCCGAGCTGCGCCGGGCGAAGGACCACGCCGACCGCAACTTCGCCGAGCCGTTGACCCTGGCCGACCTCGCCGCAGTGGCGACGGTCAGCAAGTACCACTTCCTCCGGCTGTTCCGCGCCGTCTACGGGCAGACACCGGCGGCCTACCTGTCCGAGCGGCGGGTCGAGCGCGCTCAGGACCTGCTCCGTACGACGAATCTGACCGTCACCGAGGTGTGCCATGCGGTCGGGTTCTCCAGCCTGGGATCGTTCAGCAGCCGGTTCGCCGAGATCACGGGTGAGACCCCGAGTGCTTTCCAAGCCCGCTGGGCCCGCGACGGTGCGCCACGGATCCCAGGCTGCTACGTCTTCATGTGGGGCCTGGCCGAGCGAGGAGGCTCCGCAACCGAGGAGAAGCCGGCGGGACCGACCGCTCCCTAGGCTCGTCGCATGATCTCCAACATCTCCCTGGTCAGCGTCTGGGTCAAAGACATCGACGCGTCCCTCGCCTTCTACACCGACGTGCTCGGCTTCGAAGCCAAGGAGGACCTGCAGCTCGGTCCGGACTTCCGCTGGTGCACCGTCGTGCACCCCAGCCAGCCCGAGCTGCAGGTGCACTTGACCACGCCCAGCAAGCCCCTGTCCGACGACCTGATCGCCGCCATGGAGCGCGCTCAGGAGTCCGGCGGACTGCCGGGCATCGGCCTGAACGTCGACGACTGCCGCGCCACCTACGAGGCCCTGTCAGCCAAGGGCGTCGAGTTCATCCAGCCGCCGGAGGAGCGACCGTACGGCATCGAGGCGCTGATGCGAGACAACTCCGGCAACTGGATGGTGCTGGTCGAGCCACGCTCATACACCCCCGAGGACTTCGCCCACGCGGACATGGCCTGACACGCAGCTCCTGCAGCGAGTGTTGCGTGGCGGGATAGCCCGGCCCGGAGCCGACGTCGGCCTCGCCCGGCGCGGAAGTCCTGGGTTGCCGCGCACTCCCGATCAGCATGACGGAGGAGCAGCAGGGTCCAGGCGATCTCCGGGTGCGTTCACAGGTTCGATGCGCGGCTCACCCACAGCTGCGGGGTCACCAGCAACAGGCCGGGCGGTGGGGTGGCACCGGGGACCAGGCTCAGGTCGTCGGTGCGGTCGGCCACCCGTACGGCCAGGGGTTCGGCTCCCTGGTCGACCACCACGCGGATCTCGACGCCGTCGGCGGGGGTGCCGTCGAGGACGAACCCGGCGTCCCAGCGACCGAACGAACCGTTGAGCGGCAGCTGGTGGCCGGCGACGTCCAGTTCTCGTACGGCAGCGTCGCCGCAGTCGATCCACAACCCGACGGCAGGAGCGCCGCGGGTCGAGGTGAGACGCAGTGCCAGCTCCCGGCGACCGTTGCCGGAGCGGTCGGTGAGGAGCGTGAGCCGGGGAGCGGGCAGGTCGATCACCGGCGCCGGACCGGACGACAGCTGGCTGGGATAGCTGCTGGGCAGCACGGCATCGAGCGGGGCCGGCGGCTCGGACAGCAGCGCGGCACTCCAGCTGTCGGTCGGCCGCCGGGAGGACGCCCAGACGGCGCTCTGGTTGTCGGTGTCGAGTATGTACGTCAGCTGACGTTGGCGGGGTGGGGTGACTCCCTCGCGGTTGACTCCCAATCCCACCAGGACGAGCACGGCCGCCAGCAGCAGCGCGGCGCCGGGAACGGCCGCGGTCCGCCAGACCGGGCGTCGGTCGGGACTGCCCATCGGCCAGGCGTCGTCGACCAGGGGCAGCGCGAGCAGCAGCAGCGCAGCGAGCAGCACCGCGCCGACCGGGCCACCGCTGGCCAGCCCGATCTCAATCGTGCCCCAGGCTCCGGGCCCGAGCAGCACGGTGGCGCCGACCAGACCGAGCAGCACCAGCAGCCAGCGGATCATGGGTGCTCGCGGCGACAGCAGCTCGGCGGCGAGGCCGGCCACCACGACGCACAGCACCGGCAGCACCAGCACGCCGGAGACGCCCGGAACCAGGGCGAGCAGCGCCCCGGCCACGGCCAGCACCAGCAACGCCCCGGTGGCAGCCGTGACGTCACGGAGCCAGCGGCGCACCAGGGCATGACCGGTCAGCACGACCGCCGTTGTGGTCAGCAGCACCGCGATCGCGTACGGAGTGGGGCGGTACGGTTCGCCGACTACCGCCGAGGCCTGCCCGGGGTCGATGCGCAACGCGAGCTGCCACACCGCCCAGCCCGATGCGCCGGCGAGGACCAGCACGAGCAACGCGAGAAGGGCCGCCAGGGCAGTGCGCGGCAGGGTCAGCACCCGTCGGCGCCGGCGCACCACGACCAGTGCCAGGGTGCCGAGAAGCGCGGTCAGAGCCAGCGGCGCCTCGAGGGTCTGCGGGTAGCGCATCAGGCCCCAGGGCAGGGTGGTGACCACCTGCTCACCCCCGGCTCGGATCTCGGCCAGGTCGGAATCACCCAGCTCACGGGTCAGAGCCAGACTGGTGTCTCCCATCTGTTGCAGCGAGGCCGGACTGAGGTGATCCAGGTCGTCAACGGGGGAGTGGTAGTGCGCCCCGCCGGCGGCGATGGCGGTGTCGACGGCGTGCAGCCCTGCTCCGGCCAGGGCACTGAAGTCGGTGCCGTTGGGCAGTGCCTCGAAGGCCACCTCTGCCGACGACTCAGCGGCGGCTCCCGGTGCCCGAGACAGCGCCCGCAGGAGCACGCTGTTGGGCGACGTCGTGCGGAAGGTGGCGGGAGCTCCCCAGGATCCGCGGGCTTCGTGGTTGAGGACCACGGACTCCCCCAGCCCGGCGGCGCGCTCTCGGGCGAAGGCGTCCGCGCCCAGCAATCCCGGCTCCTCGGCGTCGGTGAGCAGCACCACCAGGTCGTTGCGCATGGGGGCGGCACCCTCGGTGCTGAGGGCCCGCGCCACCTCCAGCACGGTGCCGATGCCGATACCGTCGTCCGCGGCTCCGGGGGAGGCGGAGACGGTGTCGTAGTGCGCCGCCAGCACCACGGTGCCCGTCGGATCGGTGCCCGGCCAGGTGGCGACGACGTTGCGGACCAGCGCCACGGATTGGGTGCCCGGCTGCCGGAAGTTCGTGGCGCCAACCGATTCTTGGACTTCCGTACGCCAACCCCAGCCCGCCAGAGTGGCGAGCAGGTGCGCGCGGGCCTTCGCATGTCCGGGTGACTCCAGCGGTCGCGGCTGGTCGGCGACCTGCTCCAGCTGGTGCAGCGCCCGTCCGGCACTGAACTCCTCGACGGGCACGTCCGGCGTACGAGGCGATGTCGGTGCGAGGGCGACCTGAGCCAGCACGGCCACGAGCAGCATGATCCCGATGCCGGCGATCCCGTACCAGCGTCCAGGAGCGGTGCCGTCCGGCCGCTCATCGGCGCGCTGGCCGCTCATGTTGCCGCTTCGATCTCGACCTCGACGGTTCCGAACGCGAGCACCAGGTGCGGCATGGCACGACAGTAGTGAGCCGTCATGTCGAGGACTCCGCCAAGGTGGTTCGCCGATTCCCGTACCCGCTACGGATGTGCGCTTCTGCTGTCGGTGGTTGCCTTAGTCCCATGCGCATCTTGTTCGTGTGTGCGGCCGGACTCGGCCACGTGCACCCCCTGATCCCCTTGGCTCGGGCCGCCGTCGCCGCCGGTGACGAGGTGCTGTTCGCGACCGCCGCTGAGGGCACGGCAGCGATCGAGAGACTGGGCTTCCCGGCGGTGGCGGTGCCAGCCGGCGACCCCGGCGAGGTCGCCGCCGCCTGGGCGAGGCTGCCGGACCGGGATGTCAACACCTACGTCGTCGCCGACATCTTCGTGCGCATCCAGGGCCGGGCGGCGCTCCCGGCGCAGCGGGCGTTGATCGAGAGCTTCGGGGCCGACCTGGTCGTCTCTGCCGAGCTCGGTGCCCTGGTCGCCGCCCAGGCCAGTGGTACGCCGAGTGCGTATGTCGGCATCACGGCTCTGGATCTCGACGATCTCGACCTGGACCGGGTGGTGGCGGCCATCGATGACCTGCGTGCCGTGGCCGGGCTGCCCAGATCGGGACGGTTGCCGTTCCCGGACGAAGCCGCGTACCTGAGTCCGGTGCCGCCGACGCTGTGGGCCGACCCAGCACATGTCCCGGCGGGCGGGCTCTGGTATCGGCACGAGGATGCCGAAGGTCCGGTGTCGAGCGTGGTTCCCGACCGAGGGGATCAGCGCCCGCGCATCTACGCCACGCTCGGTTCGGTGGCCGGCGGCAACCAGATCGGGCGACTCGTCGTCGAGCCGTTGCTGGAGGCACTGGGTCGACTCGACGCGGACGTGACCTTCACGGTGGGCGCGTTGGACGTCAGCCAGATCCCGGATCTGCCGGTCAACGTGACGCTGGCCGAGTACATACCGCAAGCGGAGGCGATGACCTGCGACCTCGCCGTCGTCCATGGCGGATCCGGCACCACCGTGGCCGCTCTCGCGCGCGGGCTGCCGATGGTTGCCGTGCCGATGTTCGCTGACCAGATGCACAACGCGGACCGACTCGTCGAGGCCCACATCGGTCGGCGAGTCGACCCCGATCGTATCCGCGAGCAGCTGACCCAGGCGATCGAGGAAGTCCTGACCGACCCCAGCTACCGCGCCAACGCCCAACGCGTGGCGGAAAGCATCGCCGCACGACCGACGCCGGCCGACGCGTGGAACCTGCTGCGCCGGCAGACCCGGCCCACAGGGGCGACGGGTCGTCCTCGCTGATCGGGCGATGAGGCGCCCCCGGTCTTCCGATCGACGGTGGTCGCCGACCGGCGGCCACAGGGAAGGACGAGGCTCCGGGACCGGATCCCGGGGCCTCGCAGGTTCCGCTCGATCGGCTCAGGCCGCAGTGACGGTCCGACTCTCGCGCGCCGGCTCCAAGGCCAGCGCGACGATGTCGGCCACGTCGGTCATCGGCTTGACGTCGATCTCGGCCAGCACCTCGTCGGGCACCTCATCCAGATCCGGCTCGTTGCGCTGGGGGACGAACACGGTCGTCAGACCCGCTCGCTGGGCGGCGAGCAGCTTCTGCTTCACGCCGCCGATCGGCAGCACCCGGCCGTTCAGCGTGACCTCGCCGGTCATGCCGACGTCGGACCGCACCGGTCGTCCGGTGGCCATCGACACCAGAGCGGTCACCATGGTGACGCCTGCCGAAGGACCGTCCTTCGGCACCGCACCGGCCGGCACGTGGACGTGGATGTCGCGGTCCAGCACCGTACGGTCGGTGATGCCGAGCTCCTCGGCGTGCGAGCGGACGTAGCTCCACGCGATCTGCGCCGACTCCTTCATCACGTCGCCCAGCTGACCGGTCAGGGTCAAGCTGCCACGGCGCCGTTCGACGGGCACCGGCCCTGAGGTCGAGGAGCTGTCGGCCGCCGCTTCGATGAACAGCACGTCTCCGCCGAGACCGGTGACGGCCAGACCGGTGGCCACGCCGGGGACCGAGGTGCGCTCGTGGCCCTCCGGGGTGAACCGGGGCCGACCGAGATACCGCTTCAGGTTGCCGGCGTCGATGACGATCGTGGTCGACTGGTCCGACTCCGTCGATGCGAGCTCGGTCGCCGACTTGCGGAGGGCCTTGGCCAGCAGCCGCTCCAGCTGCCGTACGCCGGGTTCGCGGGTGTAGTTCGCCGCGATCTCGCGCAGGGCCGCGTCGGTGATCTCCACCTCGTCGGTGGTCAGGGCCGCCAGCTCGAGCTGCTTGGGTAGCAGGTAGTCGCGGGCGATGGCGATCTTGTCGTCCTCGGTGTAGCCGTCGAGGCTGACCAGCTCCATCCGGTCCAGCAGCGGCTGCGGGATGGACTCCAGCACGTTGGCCGTAGCCAGGAAGACCACGTCGGACAGGTCCAGGTCGACCTCGAGGTAGTGGTCGCGGAACGTGTGGTTCTGCGCCGGGTCGAGCACCTCGAGCAGAGCTGCACTCGGGTCGCCGCGATAGTCGCTGCCCACCTTGTCGATCTCGTCCAGCAGCACCACCGGGTTCATCGAACCGGCCTCGGTGATGGCCCTCACGATGCGACCCGGTAGAGCACCGACGTACGTACGCCGGTGACCGCGGATCTCGGCCTCGTCCCGGACGCCGCCCAGAGCCACCCGCACGAACTTGCGGCCGAGCGAGCGGGCCACCGACTCACCCAGGGAGGTCTTGCCCACACCGGGCGGACCGACCAGCGCCAGCACCGCACCCGACCCGCGGCCGCCCACGACCTCGAGGCCTCGGTGGGCGCGGCGGGCCCGGATGGCCAGGTACTCCACGATCCGGTCCTTGACGTCGGTCAGGCCGTGGTGGTCGGCGTCCAGGATCGCGCGCGCGGCCGTGATGTCGGTCGAGTCCGTGGTCTTGGTGTTCCACGGCAGGTCCAGGATGGTGTCGAGCCAGGTGCGCAGGTAGCCGGCCTCCGGGCTCTGGTCACTGCCACGCTCCAGCTTGCCCACCTCGCGCAGAGCCGCCTTGCGGACCTCCTCGGGTAGGTCGGCCTCCTCGACCCGGGTGCGGTAGTCCTGGGCTCCGTCGGGCTCGTCCTCGCCGAGCTCCTTGCGGATCGCGTTGAGCTGCTGCCGGAGCAGGAACTCCCGCTGGCTCTTGTCCATGCCCTCGCGGACGTCCTCGGCGATCTTGTCGTTGACCTCGATCTCAGCGAGGTGGTCCTTGGTCCAGGCGATCAGCTGGGTCAGCCGTTCGGCGACGTCAGGCGTCTCCAGCAGCTGCATCTTCTGCTCGTCGGTCAGGTACGGGGCGTAGCCGGCGAGGTCGGCCAGGGCAGAGGGGTCGGTGACCCGGTTCACCGTCTCGATCACCTGCCACGCGTCGCGCCGCTGCAGGGACGCGATGACCAGCTGCTTGTACTCGCTCGCCAGGGTCCGTACGGCATCGGTGTCGTCGCCGTTCTCGAGCAGATCCTCCGCTTCGACCCACAGGGCCGCGCCGGGACCTGTGACGCCGGAGCCGATCCTCACGCGACGCTCGGCGCGGATCACCGCGGCCGACTGCCCGGTCGCCGTGCGGCCGAGCTGAACGATGGTCGCCACCACGCCGTACGTGGCATAGCGGTCATCCAGTCGAGGAGCGACCAGCAGCTCGTCGTCGCTGCTGGCTCGGGCGGCGTCCACCGCAGCGCGAGCGGTGTCATCGAGCTCGATCGGCACGACCATGCCGGGGAGGACGACCAGATCGGTGAGGAAGAGAACGGGAAGAGAAGTCGTCGTCATGCAAGAGCCTCCAGAATGAAGGTCGCTCGTAGGGTTGAGCGACATAGGCTCAATGCGGCGCAAGGCGGATTTCTTCCCAGTTCACTGTGGGCGAACAGGCCGCCCACTTCCCTGTAGGTTCTCGCCCAACTTGTCGGTTTCTCGCCAACTTGTCGTCGACCTGTCGTTGTCTCACCAACTTGTCGCTGAAGGCACCGCCGACCGTTGCCTCCGGCCTAGAAATCGAACAGCGGAGGCTGCCGGCGCGGCGACGGCCGCCCCTGCGGCGTCGCCGCAAGACGCCCCTCACCGGGCATTGAGTCGGGGCAGTCATACGGCAACGGCCCTGGCCGCACGCAGTTGGGCCAGACAAATGGAACGAGGAACCTCGTTGCATGGACGGCCTTGTGGCGGGGTCCTTGGGTCGGGATATTCGACGCTGCCGTTGCGTTGGACACCTTGCGAGCGCCCCGCGGCTCCAAAGCTTCACCGGTCCATTTCCTAGAGATCCGGGAGATTCTCCCGGCTTCGAGGGTCCGCACTCCCTTCCGACCGGGACCCGGTTCGCCGCAGTCTGAACGTGTGGCACTGAGCCAATGGACACGTGCACACGCACACTTCGAATGACACCCGCTGGGAGCGAATGGTGATTCTGCGCAAAGTTGACGTCGACGTCGAGATGAAGGTCAAGGATGAGGAGTTCGGTGTTGATGAGCACGAGACCAACCGATTTCACTGCCAGAACTTTGTCAGCACCGGAGGTCAGCCGCGACCCTGGTGAGGCACAGGTTGGGAGTCGGCGGCGAGGTCCGAGGCGAGCTAGATCTGACGACACGGTTGGGAGCGGGAACAACTGTGATCGTCGAGGGTGTGTCCAAGTTGTTCGAGGGTACCCGTGAGGACACGACCCATCTCGCAGGTTCGGAAGACTTTTTCGTCGAGATCCCGCCTGACCAACTGGTTACTGACACCATCCTCATCTTCAACTCGGATCCGGCCGCTGGGGACCGTGTCTTCACCGATCTCCGGCTGACAAACCTCGATGCGCTTGCGGAGGTGGCTCGCCGCGGTGGCGTGCCGCTCACGGCGCGGCACAGTGGAAAGGTTCTCGATGTGGCGGAAGCCTCGATGGAGCCTGGCGCCCCAGTGATCCAGGTTTCGCGGTCTCGATCAGCCGAATCAGCGGTTCCGCATCGAAACCGCACGTGCGGACCTGGTGCGTGTGGTGGCTGTCCACAGCGGCCTGATGCTCGATGTAGCCGGTTCGACGACGGCGCCCCGCTGGTCCAGTTCCCGTTCCACGGCGGCGACAATCAGCTGTTCCGCATCGAGCCGACCAACGGAGATCTGTCTTCGTCGCCGCGCACAGCGGAAAGGTGCTCGACATAGCCGGAGTCTTCACCAAGAGTGGAGCTCCTGTTACGCAGTTCAGTCGGAACTTCCAGGCCAACCAGCAATGGTTCTTCTAACAGCGACCACTTCTCCTTCGCGAACACCCGGATGAAAGAGAGACGCGTGATGACGACTGTGAGCGACGCTGAGCTTGACGAGCTGGAGTCCCGGATGGACGAGGCCGCGAAGGCCTACATCACTGGCGGCGTCCGCCGGTAATGGAGCTGTTCGACCATGCCGATGACTACACCCTGATGGCGCCGTATGGCGGCCAGACCCACCACGGGTTCAGCCCCACCGAGGAGGAGATCGAGGTGACGAGCAACTTCTTCGTCTCCGGCCAAGCGACGCTCGAGGTCGAGCAGAGGTACGCCTCCGGCGAC
>DASQLI010000083.1:0-23666 GCA_035630075.1 Microlunatus sp. | reverse complement strand
TCAGGGCACGTATCGCGGCTGATAGGAGCCCTTCGACTAGCTCAGGGCGCGTATCGCGGCTGATAGGAGCCCTTCGACAAGCTCAGGGCACGTATCGGTCATCCCACCCGGTCGGTCAGTCGGTCAAGCGGGGATCCAAGTCCTCCAGCGCTGCGGCCAGGTCGGTGAACGTGAAGCGGCTGGTGGCCGTGCGGAAGACCACCGGCAGATCACCGAAGCCGCAGTCGACCGTCGTGTTCACCGTGGCCGGTGGGGGCGGCGGGGGAGGGGGGTCATCGTCCTCCTCCTCGGCGTCGTCGTCCTCGGGCGGCGTGCTCGGCTCCTCCGGGCGCTCGAACGCCGACGCCAGCCGGCACTCGGCCGGGGCGAAGCCGGTCACCGCTTCGGCATCAGCGATCGCCTTGGTGTCACCCACGTGGCTCTCATCAAGCCGTACGGAGGTGCTGACCGTGTCCGACCACACGTCGTAGCAGTAGCTGGTCAGGGTGGCGTCGTTGGCGCCGGCTAGGCGGGTCGCCTCAGCCCGCCCGTTCTGGCTGCAGACCCCGCCGCCGAGCTGAGCGGGGATGTCGCTGACCCGGAGGAAGCCGGGGGCGAGGTCGTCGGGGGCGTCGTCGAGGATCGACTGAGCTCCGGCCAGGGCAGCCGCGTCAGCGGCGTGCTGGGCGCCGGAGCGCTCCTCACCCGCAGCCGACAGCCCGGCGGTGATTCCGATGGCCAGGACGAGGGCCAGCACACCCATGATCAACAGCGCGGTGACCGGTCCGGAGCCCCGGTCCGATCCAGTCCTCACCCGTGCTCTCACGACGTCCTCTCGGTCAATCGACGGCGAACAAAGGGGAACGGGCCGGACGGTGTCCCGTCCGGCCCGGCTCCAGCGGCGATCAGGCCCCGGCGGTCTTGACCTTGGTGATCGCGGCGGTGATCACGGCGACGAGGTCGCTGCCCAGGCTGCCCTTGGCCAGGCCGATGATCGCGACGACGATGATTGCGGCGACCGCGAACATGCCGACGTACTCCAGGCTGCCCTGGCCGGACTCGCGACGCTTGCTCAGCTTGTCGACCAGCGTGCCCTGCAGGACCAGGTAGGTCATCAGCAGCTTGTCCATCGTGGTTCTCCTTTGCTCTGTGACCCTCTCCGGGTCGGTGGTGCTCTGCGGCTGTTCCGGAGAGCTGGTGTCCTTGTACGAAAGACATTACGGAGCGCTCAGCGATCACACCTGGGTCCAGGGGCCCAATCGTGGGCCCAATCAGTGGCCGCTGAGCCACAGCGCCACCGCTCGACCGCGGCTGGTCACCGCGAGCTTGGTGAAGATCCGGTTGATGTGGTTCTTGACCGTCTTCTCCGAGATGAACAGGGTCGCCGCGATGTCGCCGTTGGCCGCTCCTTGGGCGATCAGCTCCATCACGTCGGCCTCCCGCTCCGACAGCCCGTAGCGGCCCGCCAGGGCGGCCTTCGACGGCGTCGGGTCCGAGAGCGCCGCCAGAGCTTGGGCCGAGAACGTGCCCAGGCCACGGGCCGCGAGGCGGACCGCCTGCAGCAGCTCGTCCTCGTGGAAGTGCCCGTGCACCAGGTAGCCCCGGGCGCCGGCCCTGACGGCAGCGGAGACCACCTCGGGGGACTCGGAGTAGGTGAGCATCAGCACCGCCGCGTACTGGGCCACCTCGGCGGCGGCGCTGACCCCGTCCTGTCGGGGCATCCGGACGTCGAGCAGCATCACGTCCGGCTTGAGACGACGGGCGAGCGCCACCGCAGCCGCGCCGTCACCGGCCTCGCCGATCACCACCATGTCCTCGGCAGACCCGAGCAGCCCGCGGATCCCCATCCGCACGACCGCGTTGTCGTCGGCGATGCCGACCCTCAGTGGCTGCTCGGTCACTGCCGGCGAGCTCGACGACCCCTCGACCGTGCTCGTCATGCTCCTACCGCTCTCCAGGATGAGTCCGCCCTTGTTCGTGCCGTCCATCGCACTGTGGTCCCCTCTCGTTTGCGCGACGTGATCTCGACCTCGCCCCCGACCTGCTCGGCTCGCTCCCGCAGCCCGCGGAGTCCGAAGTGTCCTTGACGTTCCCGGGCCGCTGCCCGGTCGAGCTCGAACCCGACGCCGTCGTCGACGACCGTCAACGCGATGCGATCAGGGCCGGCGTCGAGGCCGACACTGACCAGCTCAGCCCTGGCGTGCTGCTCGATATTGCGCAGGATCTCCCGCAGCGCGTACGCCAGCTGGTGGGTGATCTCTGGGCCGGCGTCCACGGCGTCCGCCGCAGTCAGCCGAGCGTCGATGCCGGTGGCGGCTCCCCAGTCGGCGAGGATCTCGGTGATCACGTCGATGGTCGGACGATCGTCCTGTCCGGTGCGCAGCGACACCAACAGCGCACGTGCCTCGCGAGCCGCCTGGTCGGCGGCGCCGGCGATCGCCGTCGCCAGCTCACGGGCCTGCGGGGGATCGCTGTCGACCACCCGCCGCAGGGCCTTCGCTCCGAGAGCGATCCCGTGGATCGACTTGCCCACCGAGTCGTGCATGTCGCGGGCGATCCGTGCCCGCTCGTCAGCCGCGCCGATGGCGGCGATGGCATCGGACACCTCCTGTCGCGCGGTGATCATGGCGCTGACGTTGCGGCGGACGACCGAGCCGATCACTCCGATGCCCAGCACCAGGGCCGGTAGGCCCGCGAGCAGCGCCAGCCACCCCTGCCAGCTGGCCGGGGCATCGGCCAGCACCGTGGCCGGAGCTCCCAGGCTGCCCAGCGTCAACGGAACCATCAGCAGAGCCAGCGTCCTGCCAGGGAACAAGAGTCCGGCCGCCAGAGCCGAGCAGACCACGGTCAGAGCAACAGGCTGGCCGCTGGGCAGACTGAGCAGCAGCACGATGCTCACCCCGGTGTCCACCGAGGCCAGCAGAGGGTGGCGGATGAGCGTCCGGATCAGCGTGTCGCTGCGGCTGAAGGCCACGCTGGAGATGGTCAGCTCCAGCAGAGCGATGGTGGCGACGGGCACCTCCGTGAGCGCGGCCAACGCCGCCGGAGCAGCCAGCGCCAGGCACACCAGCCGGGCCGTGAACACCCAGCGGATCAGGTGCACGTACCCCCGGTCGGTGAGCAGCCCCTCCCCGGTGATCACGGTCATGCTCGGCTCGTCACCCTCCGGCCTCCAGCAGACCACCCAGGTCGAGGTCGGAGCCGATCAAGAGCCCGGCGATCACCAAGATCAACGTGGCCGGCACCAAGATCACCGAGGTCACCAGCGTCACCCGAGGGGCGGTCTGAGCCGCCCGCCGACGCAGCCGCTGCGCGCTCTCCCGGCGCATGTCGACGGCGATCTGATTCAGCGTATCGGCCAGCGGCGCTCCGAGCTCCTCGGCCTGCAGGAACGCGGTGACGAAGCTGTGCATGGCCGCCGAGCCAGTGCGCTTCTCCATGCTGGAGAAGGCGACCCGCATGCTCGCGCCGTGTCCTAGCTGGTCGAGCGTCAACCGGATCTCGCTGCTGAGTGCCCCGTCGAACCTGTCCGCCACCCGGGCCATGGCCGCCCGGAAGGCGATCCCGGCGCTGACGGTGACGGCCAGGATGTCCAAGAAGTCGGGCAGGTCCGCGTCGATGCTGTCCCGCCGGCGGCGACTGGTGCCGGCGATCCGGCCGAGGGGGACGAAGACGGCCACCACCGGGACCAAGGCAGCGCCGATCGGCATGCCGGTGAACAGCAGGATGATCCCCACGGGCAGCATCACGATCAGCCACCAGCAGATCCGCCGGAGCAGCCCGTCGACACTGACTCCGACCGGTCGACCCGCTTGGTCGATCAGTCGCTGGAGGTACGCGACGATGCCCGGGCCGACCAAGCGACGGAGCCGCGGCACCAAGCGACCGGCCAGCCGCTCCAGCAGACTCAGCTTGCCGGCGGCCTCGCGGCGCCGTTCCTCCTTGAGCAGAACGAGATCGGCGGCGTCGAGGTACTCACTTGGCCGGCCGCGCATCATCCGGTAGCCCAACAGGAACGTCAGCAAGGCCCCGGTGGCGCCGAGCGCCGGCCAGACGACCGAGAACTGGTTCATCAGTGGTCGATTCTCGTCATCCTGCGGACCAGCAGGTGCCCGGTCGCGAACATCGCGAAGGTCACCACCAGAGCGATCTGGCCGAGCAGCGACGTCGTCATCCGTTCCACCGTCCCCGGCTGGATGGCGTTCAGGACCAGCAGGATGCCCAGACCCATCATCGTCACCAGGGCCCCGGTCGCCCGCGACTGGGTCAGCGTCGTCCGCACCTCACGGCGGACCTCCTTGCGCTCGTCGAGAGTGAGCGAGATGTCGCGGAGGGCCTTGATCAACGAGCCACCGGAGCGGGCACTGACCACCAGTGTCGACATCAGCACCCGCACCTCGCGAGCGGGCAGCCGGTCGTTCAGCTGCAGCATGGCCTCCTCCAGCGAGGCGCCGAACCGGATGCTGGCGTTCAGCCGCTTGATCTCGGTCTTCGCCGGTTCGGCCAGCTCGGTCTCGGCCACCGCCCAGGCGGTGCTGATACTCAGTCCCGCGTTGGTCGCGTTGGCCAGCACCCGAGCCAGCTCGGGGATCTGCTGGACGAACCGCTCCCGACGACGCTCACGGCCGCGACGCAACCACCACCGCAGTAGCAGCCAGCCGCTCGCCAGGCCGAGCACCCCGAAGACCGGTGCCAGCGCCTGCGCCAGCACATAGGGCAGCGTGACGGTCGCAGCGACCACGACGGCGAAGACCGCCAGCGGCGGCTGCTTCACGCCGGCCAGGACGAGCTCACGCTCCAGCCAGCGACCGATCCGGGTCCGACTGAACCAACGGGACAGACGCGCCGCCCGCGATCGCGGCGCATCCACCTCCACGGTCCCGGCGAGCGCACCGGAGACGCTCATCCGCCCCTCGGCCGCGCCGGTGACCAGTTGGTAGGCCGCCCCCGCAGCCAGCACGACGGCAGCGAAGGCGCCGGCGTAGATCCAGATCACCCCGCCACCTCCCACCCGTCCGGTACGGCCTCGCCGGCGGTGGCGAGCCGGTCGGCCAGCTGGGCCGGCAGCGGGTGCCGGACGAAGGTGCGGCGGACCGGGTCGTACTCGCTCAGGGTGGTCAGCTCGTAGTCCTCGCGCCGCTGAGACGTCAGGTACGCGATCTGCACGACCCGCCGGGTGCCGTCCGCGTGCCGGGTCAGCTGGACGATCAGGTCCATCGCGCTGTTGACCTGGTCACGGATGGCCACGAAGGGCACGTCGACGTCGCTCATGGTGGCCAGGGTCTCCAGCCTCGACAGGGCGTCGTAGGTGTTGTTCGCGTGCACCGTGGTCAGCGAGCCTTCGTGCCCGGTGTTCATCGCCTGCAGCATGTCCAGTGCCTCGCCGCCCCGGACCTCGCCGACGATGATCCGGTCCGGACGCATCCGCAGGGCGTTGCGGACCAGGTCGCGGATGGTGATCACGCCCCGGCCGTCGACGTTCGCCGGCCGGGTTTCCAGCCGGATCACGTGCTCCTGGTTCAGCGACAGCTCCGCGGCGTCCTCCACCGTGACGATCCGCTCCCGGTTGGGCACGAACTGCGAGAGCGCGTTGAGCAGGGTGGTCTTTCCCGACGCGGTGCCGCCAGACACGATCAGGTTCAACCGAGCGCGCACGCAGGTGGACAGCAGCTCCGCACTCTCGGCGTCGAACGTGCCGCGCTGCAGCAGCTCGGACAGACCGTACGCCTTGGGGAACAGCCGGATCGTCACTGCCGGGCCGTCGAGGGACAAGGGCGGCAACACCACGTTCACCCGGGCGCCGCGAGGCATCCGCGCATCGGCGGGCAGTCGCGCGTCCACCATCGGGCTGGCCTCGTCCACCCGCCGGTTGACCGCCGAGACGATCCGGTCGATGGTCTGCAGCAGCTGGGCCTCGGAGGTGAAGCCCGACGGCACCCGCTCGACCCGGCCGAACCGCTCCACGTACACGGTCTCGTGCCCGTTGATCATGATCTCGGAGATGGTGTCGTCGGCGAGCAGGGGCTCGAGCACGCCCAACCCGACAGCCTCGTCCACGACCCTGCGGACCAGGGTCGACCGCTCGCGGCTGGAGAGGATCAGGCCCTCGCGGGAGATCAGGTGCGCCAGCACCCGCTCCAACCTGGCGCGACGCTCGTCGGCCGCCAGCCGGGACAGCTCCTGCAGGTCGACCTCGTCGAGCAGGATCTGCTTGAACCGACGGACCAGTGCGTCGTCGGCGTCGGTCTCGGTCCGGCCGTCGGTGCGCAGTCGGACGAAGCTCTGGCTGAAGTCTCTTCTCATGGCATGGTCACCGCCCTCGTGATCCGACGGTCGGTGACGAACAGCACCTTCGGGGCCTGCACCGTGACCCGGACGCCGTGATCGGGCCCGTAGGTTGACACGTCCACCAGCTCAACCCCGCCCGGCAGGCTTGCTCGAGCGGCCGCACCCGGCGACTCGTCGAGTGAGTAGGCGCGGGCACCGTCGCGGGCCGCCTGGCTCGCGGCGTGAGCGCTGAGGGCGTACGTCATCACCTGGGCAGCGGCGAGCAGGACGACCAGGACCAGAGGAACCAGGCCGACCAGCTCGATGCTGGCCGATCCACGCTGCCGGTCGCGACCGTGGTAAGGAGACCTCATCGTGGCTCCTCGACGACCTGGTGGCCCAGATTGACGGTCACGTCCCGGTTGACGCCCGGGCCGATCATCAGCGGGGCCTTGACCGTCACCGAGACGGTGTCGCCACCACTGCTCACCGACACCTTCGACCGCATCCCGGCGGGAAGCGCTTCGTCCACGGCGGCCTGCGGGCTGGCGCCGATCGAGACGGCCCGAGCAGCCGCTCCGGCCGCCACGCCGCTGTAGGCGGCGGACACCCCGAGCATGATCATCTGCAGGCAGATCACCAACAGCAACAGGGCGACGGGGAACAGCGCTGCCGTCTCCAGCGTGGCCTGACCGGCCTCGGCGCGGGCACGTCGCCGACCGCGGCGCCGTGGCGGTGGAGCTGAGGCAGTCTGGTCGGCTGTCCCCGGTCCACGGCGACCGGTCTGCGTCGACGGCTTCTGACCACCAGCCGCCGTGGAACCGGTCGCGGTCGCGCCCTCGACCGCCTCCGGCACCGCGGCGACCGCGGCTCGATAGGCCGCAGCCACGTCGAGCTCGCCGCCGATCGCGCGCAGGCTCTTCCACCAGGCCGCGTTGCGCACCTCACCCGGGGTGCGGCTGTTGCCGGCCCGTTCCAGACCGACGCCGAGATCGGGCACCAGGATCTGGGACCGCTGCCCGAGCACGAGCATGTCGACGGTGTCCTGCTGGATCTCGCTGCGCCGGATGAAGCGATTGACCACGACGTGGATGGCGTCGGCTCGGGCCACGCCGAGCGACTCCCAGGCCACCACCTGTCGACGGGCCGCCCGGAGGGCCGGTACGTCCGCTGTCACCAGCTGGACGGTGCGGTCCGAAGACTCCACCGCTGCCGCCTGGGTCGTGGTGATCGCCGAGCCCACGTCGATCACCACCAGGTGGTAGAGCGATCGCAGCTGTCCGATGATCCGCCGCACCGCCTCGGAGGTGACGAACTCGGTGTCCCTGATCTCGTTGGGGGCCAGCAGCAGGTGCAGACCGCTGGAGTGCACGACCACGGTATCGGCGACCGCGCGGGAGGTGAGGTCCTCGCTGATCTTGGCCAGGTCGGCGATCGAGACCCGGTGGCTGACGTCCAGATAGCTGGGCACGTCCCCGCTCTCGATGTCCAGGTCGACCAGGCAGACGCGCATCTGAGGGTTCGACCGGGCGGCATCCCACGCGAGGTGGGAGGCGATCACCGTGGTGCCGACACCACCCTTCGCCCCGGCGACCGCGATCACCCGGCCACCGCGCGTCGCCGACTTGCTGCGGTCGGACCCGGTGTCAGCGAGGGCGGTGCGTACGGTGTGGTTCCACTCGATCAGACTGGCCAGCCGATGGTCCAGGTCCTCCAGACCGAACGGATGGGCCAGCACGCTGCGCGCGCCTGAGTTGATGGCCGCATCGAAGGTCTCGGCGGTGTGCTCGGTGGTGACCACCTGCACGGCGAGCGCCGGGTTGCGCAGGGTCAGGTCCCGCACCAGCTGCAGCACCGGACCGGGCCCGAGCTGATCATGGACGAAGAGCAGGGCCGGCGCGTGCGCCAGCACCGCCGACACCATCTCCTGGGTGGAGTCCGCCACGAAGGCGACCTCGATCTCGGCATCGCTCTGATCCAGCCGAGACCGCAGCTCCTGGGCGATCACCTGATCGGCGACCGCGATCACGACCTTGTTCATCGCGCCTGCTCCGGCACAGCCTTGCCGCCGAGCTGGCGGGCGTCGAACGTCTTGCGCTCCCGGCTCCGGTCCTGGGCGACACCCGGCGGTAGACCGACCAGTCGCACCTCCGCCGCGAACGAGTTGGCGTAAGTGACAGCCAGCGCTGCGCTGGGCTGCAGGGCCAGAGTCACCGGAATGACGTTCTGCAAGGTCTTCTCGTCGGGTGTGGTGACCTGCAGCTGGCCGGCCACCGAGACCACGCGGACGTTCTCCACCAGGATCCGGGACTGCTTGGCCAGCCCGGGCACCTCGGCGAACACCGCGTAGACGTCGACTCGGTCGCCCGGCCGGACTCGCCCGGCCAGGCCGGTGACGGCGTCAACATTGACGGCGATCTCCCGCTCGGTCGGATCGAGGTCGCTCGTAGGGACGAGCAGGTCGGCACTGACCGACGCGCCCGCGCTGAGCGGGACCGCGAGCACCCGCCCGTCGATGTCGGCGCTCTTCAGCACCTGGTTGTCCGCTGCCCACCGCTGCGGCACCTCGGTCGGCTCGGTGTTCTCACTCGACAAGGTGGTGAAGGCCGGCACGTCCTTGGTCACCTGGTAGACGGTCACCATCGGACCCACCTGGCTGTTGACGTTGCCGACGTAGCTCGCCACGCCGGCGAAGACGGCGACCGCCGCCAGCACCGACAAGATCATCAGCAGCAGACCCCTGCGCTGGCGTGGATTCATCCTTCGTTCCCTTCTGTGACGAGCTGTTCTGCTGCCGTGGCCGCCGCGGACTGCCGTGCCGGCACCGTCTCGAGACGATCCGGTCCGGTGCCGCAGAAGACACAGCCACCGAGCGCCTGCTCTGCCCCGCAGATCCGGCAGGCCGATCCGTACGGGCCGGCCGCCGCGGTGACCAAGACCGCGAGTGGGACGCAACCGGGCGCCCACCACGACTGACCCGGAGCGAGCTCAACCGGTACGGAACGCACGCTCTGGGACATCTGGCGGGTCAGCAGGTCGGGTGGGTCCTCAGCCAGGTAGATCTCGTCCCCTGGGCCGAGCGGCGTGCCGCGACGGCCCGCCACGAGCGCGGCCTGCGGCCCGAGCTCGAGGAAGTAGCCGCTGCTGCGCACCAGTCCGTGCAGGAGCTGACCGATCGTCGGCTGCGGCGCGCGCAGCCGGAGAACCCGCGGATACCAGACCAGGCTCCGCGACCGGACGGCAGCTCGGCGGATGGCGGCCGTGACCCGCCCCGGATCCTCATCGGGTGCGTGCTGGGCCTGCACCGCGGCAGCGATCAGCGTGAGCGTGAGCGGGTGGTGGTCGAAGCCCAGCACGGCGACTCGGGAGCGCGGGTGCGCGGAGATCAGGAGGTGGGCCTGGCTGCGCACCGCCGGCAGGTCGTCGGTGGGGCAGAGGGCGATCACCGACTGGTCACCAGGGTCGCCGACTGCGTTCAGCAGGGCGGTTGGTTCGGTCGTCTGGAGCCCGACGATGTCGGGTAGCCCAGAGGATCCCGTGACTAGGAGCAGCACGGTTCTTCCTTCAGGAGCGGGATGATGGGCGTCGCAGCCGGCCGCGAGAACCTTGCGATACTCGAGAACCTAGCAACGACAGGGGTCATGAAGGACGATGGTGATCATCGTCCGGTTGTCTTGACCGACCTTGATCATCTCCGCCGTGATCGTGGCCGGTCGGGGTCGGTCAGCCGGAGCGGCGCCGGGCCAACAGAACACCGCCGGCTCCAGCGGCGGCAGCAACCACCGCGACGCCGGTCACGGTGAGCCAGGTCGGCACCCCACCGGTGTCCTCGGACGGCGAGCCGCCGCCGTCTTGATCGCTCGGCTCCGGCGTACCGGCCGGAGTCGGCTCAGTGGGATCCGGAGTGGGTGTCGGGGAGGCGGCTGCGGCATACTCCGGCAGGCCGGTCGGTGATCCGTCGACGGCGATGGCCACCCTCGTCCGCATCACGCGACCGGTCAGGTAGCTCTGCAGCGGGTCCACCTGGACAGCGACGTAGTAGTCACCCGCCTGCGAGGCCGTGCTCACCGACGGGGTCCCCCAGCTCGGACTGACGGCTGCCTCTCGGTTGCGGACCCTGACCTGCGGCGACGCGGCCGACACCGTCACCGAGCCATCGCCTTGCAGGTTGGCCTCCTGGCTGGTGAGCAGCGTCCGGGACGGCGAGTAGAGCATCACCCGGGAGGTGACCAGCTCGGCCGATGCCAAGTGCCAGGAGGTCTTCGGGGCCGGCGTGGTCGCCGTGGCCCGCACCCGCTGCCCCGGCTGCAGCCGAACCCGGTAGAACACGGTCTCCCCCGTGGCCATCGAGTCGGTGTAGGTGGCCGGGGAGACCTCGGTGGCGTTGGAGAAGGACGTTCCACCCAGGACCGCCGACACCTTGCCGACCTTGACCCGGCCGGTCTCGCCGTCGTAGTCCGTCACAGGCTCGGGCAGCGCGCTGAGGTTCGTGATCTCCGGCTCCTCCGCCACCACGATCTCCACCGCCACGTCGTCGTCGTTGCCGAGCAGCGACTGTCGCTTCAACGACAGCGTCAGCTCGGGTGCGGTCGCGCACGCTGCCGGGGCCGGCTTGCGGGTGGCTCCGTCGACCTGGGCGGAGCTGACGCTGGCGCCGAACGGGGTGACGGCCTTCCAGCTGCCGGTCGTGGCCTGGGTCGTGGCGCAGGCCACCCCGTCGGGCGTGGTCAACGTCATCGTCCACTGCTCGGCGTTCTGCCGGGGATAGGGGCGGACGATCGATCCGATCGAGGCGGTGACCGTGGAACCGGGGGTCCGGGTGATCCGGTAGTAGCGCTCGATCGTGCTGGCGTCGTAGCGGTCCTTGTACTGCCCGGGGCCGAGCGGCGGGGCACTCTCGACGTCCTCGGTGCCCTGGACGGGAGTGCCGGTCACCTGGAAGGGGCGCAGCGCCCGCTGGGTGATGCGACGCAGTGCGTCGGTGAGGTCGTCGGTGTTCTCGGCGTCGTAGTAGTTGCCGTCTCCGGCCTTGGTGATGCACTGCAGCTGCTGGCGCGCCTTGGCGCCGACCTCCAGCCCGATGGCGTTGAACTGCAGGTCCACGCCGGACTTGGCCAGCTTCTTGGCCGTCGGGCAGGGATCCTTGGCACAGGTCTCTTCCCCGTCGGAGATCAGCACCAGCACCCGCTTGCCGTCGCCACCGAAGTCCTTGACCGACTGCTGCAGGGAGTGCGCGATCGGAGTCTCGCCCTTCGCGGTGAACGAGTCGACGGCGTCGTTCATCTTCGCCTTGTTCAGCGGTCCGATCGGCAGCACCAGCTCGGTGTCGGTGCAGGCCTTGGGGTTCTCGTCCTTGGGCTCGGCGATCTCGGATCCGTACACCCGCAGACCCACCTGGGTGCCGGCCGGCAGGGCGTCGGCGACGTCGCGGAGGGCGCGTTTGGCCGCGGCGAACTTGGTGCCACCGGAGGAGATCTTCTCGTTCATCGAGCCGGAGACGTCCAGCAGCAGGAGAACCTGGGTGTTCTCGTCGGCCTGGGCCGGGGGAGCGGCGCTCACCGCCAGCCCGCCGCCGAGCAGCAGGGAGCCGGCAGCGGCAGCCAGGCGCGTACGCCAGCGTCTGCCGCTCATCTCGACCTCCTCGTCATGCTGCATCGGCCCTCGCGCCACGATTCCCGGTACGAAAAGCCGCGCAGACTTTAGGCATACTCGGGGGTCAATCCCAAACTCGTCCGGAGTCGGAACTTGCTGTCGGCCCGGTCAGCCGACCGGTGGGAGCACCGCCCAGACGTACGCGCCGGCGATGAGCACCGGACCGTAGGCGACGTGCGAGCCACGCCCGGCGCGGCCGGAGACGAGCAGCGCTACGGCCACCAGGCCACCGAGCACGCACCCGGTGGCGACCCCCAGCACGGCGTTGGTCCAGCCGTACCAGCCCAACAGGCCGGCGAGCACCCCGACCAGCTTGACGTCGCCGAGGCCGAGGCCCTCTGAACCCGCTCCGACCAGGGCTATCACGGTGAAGAGCACCACGGCCAGCCCGGCGCAGGCGGCCGCCCGGGCCAGCGCCTCCCAGTCACCGACAACGGCCGAGCAGACGGTGAGCAAGACCGCGGCGACGGGATAGGCCGGCAGGGTCAGGACATCCGGCAAACGTCGCACGTCCAAGTCGATCAGCGCCAACAACCCGCCCCAGACCAGCGCGAGCGCGTACGTGACAATGATCACAGTGGGTCGGCCGAGGTAGAACGGGGCGGCCAGCACCGATCCGACGAGCACGATCACAGGCAGCAGCCAGGCCGGCAGCGGACGGTACACCACGTCGTCGTCGAGGCGATAACCGCGGCTGCTCACCCACCACGCCGGAGGCAGCGCGAGGACCGGGGCGAGCAGCACCAACCACCACGCGAACACGGACCGGGGACCTCTCTCTGCCTAGCATGTGCGAGGACTCGACGGGAGGGACCTTATGCGAAACGCAGTTCGTCGCCGCGGCGTGCGGCGCGGTCTGATCATGGTGACGCTGCTCGGGCTGCTGGCCACGTTCGGTGGCTGCAGCGACCCTGCAGCGCCCGACACGGTGGAGGTCACCGCGGGTCGGCTGACCGCCTCCCGGCCCGCCGCCTGGGTCACCCCGGTCACGGCGGAGGCGCCGTGGAACGCCGGATTCCGGCTCACTCCCGACTCGATCGAGCAGATCCAGTTCTCCGGCGACTTCGGTCAGTACGCCACGGCCGCCCAGGCGGTCGGCACGCTGATCGGACGGGCGCAGGTGAAGCTCGCGAACTTCACCGTGGTGGAGACCCGCGACATCACCGTCGACGGCGCGACCACTGCTCAGCTGGTCCGCTACACGATCACCGACAACAGCGGCTCCCAGGTCTTCGGCTCCTGGATCGTGGCCGCCCACTGGCCGTACCCGCAGTCGGTCGCGGTGTCGGTGCTGACTCCCAAGTACGACCCGGAGCTGGAGCGCCAGGTGCTGTCCTCGCTGCGGATGAGGCCCCAGCTCGGTTGAGACGGCTGAGCTCGGTCGAGGTTGGGCCCAGGATTGGGCCCTCGGGCCCAGGTCCGGCGACGCACGGCGGCCTAGCCTCGTGGGACACCGAACGAGGGGACGTCATGATCACGCGACTGGGAAGCTCGAGAGTCCACAGCTCTCGCGGCGCCGCGTCGATGGAGTACGTCGGCGCGTTCGCCCTGGTCGCCAGTCTCGTCGTCGCGGTCATCCTCAGCGTCCCGGACACGGCTTCGGCGTCGGTCGGGGTGATCCAGCAGGCGATCTGCCGGGTCCAGGAGGCCGCCGGTGCCGGGGGACCGTGCACCGGTCAGCCCGATCCCGAGGACCCGCCGCCACCCGTGGATCCCGACTTCGACCCGAAGCCGGACAAGTGCAAGGTCACCGAGCACGGCGAGAAGGTGAACTCGGAGATCAAGATCGCGTTCGTCAAGTTCGGCGAGAACGCGGGCTTCATCGAGACCACCTACAGCGACGGGACGGTCACCTACACCGCCACTGACGGCGCCTCACTGGGCGTCACCGGGGGTTTCGGGACGAAGCTGGACATCGGCAAGGTGGAGCGGGGCGCCAAGGTGGACTTCGGCGCCGGTGTGACCTTCGACTACGGCAGCACCTGGACGTTCGACAACGCCGAACAAGCAGCGGAGATGCGGGAGCAGCTGGACGACTACCTGGTCGAGCAGGAGATCCTCAAGCACAACCCGACTTACGCGATCAAGTGGCTCTGGAGCGACGCCAAGGAGCCGCCGAAGCCGCCGTCGCAGACGGTCAGCAGCATCGAGGTCAAGGGCGAGGCCGAGGGCAAGCTCGGGCTGAGCCTCCCCTGGGACAGCGACCCGAATGCGAAGTCCGGCATCCCGAACCTCAAGCTGGCCGAGTTCGGACTCAAGTTCGGCGCCAGCGGGAAGTGGACCCAGATCAACGACACGGAGTCCGGCAACACCACCTACACCACCGCCGGTGAGGTGTCCGGACAGGCCTCCGGCACCGTGGGCCCGGCCACCGGACAGCTCAAGGGCGTGCTGGGGTCGAGCATGGCCATCACCCGCGACGCCGACAACAACATCGTCAAGGTGGCCCTGGTGACGACTCGTGAGGGCACCGCCACCGCGACCGCCGGTGCCGGTCAGACCGACCTCGGCGGCAAGGTCACCGACTCGGACGCCGCGAGCACGGTGACGGTGACCACCACGTCGCTGAACGTGACGACACAGGAGCAGCGGGACCTGGTGAACGCCTGGCTGGCCGCCCAGGAGCAGCCCGGCAACTACGTCTCGGGGGAGACGTACTACCCCGATCACGTCGTGCCCGGCGATGCCTTCCAGAACCTGATGTACACCAACGCCACCGTGAGCAACGTCCAGTACGACAAGGTCACCGACAAGACCGGGTTCGCCGCGGAGGTCAAGATCGGGGTGGCCTTCGGCGTGGACTTCAGCTACGAGACCTCCGACTCCCAGGCCGCTGACGCCACCTACCTGGGCGTGCCCGGCGCCGACGGCACCCGAGCGCCGGTCGACTTCCCCGAGTGCGAAGCGCGGTAAGTTCGATGACCATGAGCAGCACACCGCCCGGGATGCCCGCGTACGGTGACCGCCCGCCAGCCGACGCCGAGACCATGCCGTGGTCCCGGGTCCTCGTCCGGATGGTCCTCGTCGTCCTGCCCAGCCTGCTGATCGGGAGCTTCATCGGCGGGATCATGGTCGGCGTGCTCGGCGCCCAGGTGCTGCGCGACACCCCCAGCCTGACGCTGCTGATGCCGGCGATGGCCGGTCTGCTGGCCGGGATCGGCCTCGGTGTGGTGTTCGCGCCCGGACGCACCAGGCTGGCGGGGCACGCGCTGCTGGCGCTGGTGATCACGTTGGCGGCCTACCTGTTGATCTTCGGCTTGTCGCTGCTGCGCGCCTCCGGCCCGCTGCCGTCCGCGTCGCTGGCCGCCTACCTGGCCGGTCCGCTGGTCGTGCTCGCGCTGCAGAGCGTGGTGGCTGTGGTGATCTGGATGATCAAGGCGAACCGTACGGCCTGACGTGTCCGACCGCGGGCACCTGATTCGCATCGCCATCTGGTGCCCTTCGACAGGCTCAGGGCGCGGACGTTCGACAGGCTCAAGGCGCTCGACAGGGTCAGGGCGCGGAGGTTCGACAGGCTCAGGGCCCTTCGACAGGCTCAGGGCGCGTCGACAGGGTCAGAGCGCGTCGACACGCTCAGGGCACGGAGGTTCGACACTCAACCCAGACCGAGCCAGCGGGTCCACCGCGCGGCTGTGCCGTCGTCCTCGAGTGGCCGGCCGTCGATCGCTGCGACGGACACGACCCCGCTGAGGCTGCTGGTCCACACCACGGATCGGGCGGCTGCGAGATCGCCGTGCTCGATGGGCACGATCTGGACGGAGATCCCCCGGTCGCCGAGCTCGTCGAGCAGGGCCCGGCGAGTGACCCCGGGCAGCTGGTGATCACCGCTGGGTGGCGTACGCCACGCGCCGTCGGCGCCGCGGACGAGCAGGTTGCCGCGACTGGTCTCGGCCAGCCGGCCGGCGGGCTCGAGATAGTAGGGCAGCGCCGGTGCGGTCCGCTCTTCGCTCGCCTGCAGCTGACGTCGATCGGCCCACTTGTGCCGCCAGCAGTGATCAGCACGCTGGGCGACGGCGAGCGTGCAGGACTCGACCCGCGGGCCCAGAGGCCGCGCGGTCACCTCGATCTGGGGCTCGCCATCGCTGGGTCGGAACTGCACCCGGAGCGCGACCCGGTCGCCGGGGGTGGTCGCTGCGACGGTGGCGATCCGGCCGGCGATGGCCTCGGGCAGGTCGACGGCGTACAGCTCACGGACAGATCGGGCCAACCGGGCCAGGTGGTCGGCGAGCCGGAGTGGGCGGCCGTGTCGGGCGAGGATGCTCTCGAAGACACCCTGGCCGGCGAGCCAGGTGGGTACGGGGGGCGAGGGTTCATCCAGGCCGGGGACCAGACCGCTGCCCGCCGCAACAGCCAGTGGCTCCGCCTTGTGCAGGCACTCGCGCCACTCTCGGACCGGCACGCTGTCCACCGTGATGCCGCCGCCGACCCCCAGCTCGACGTGCTGCTGGTCGATCTCGAAGGTCCGGATCAACACGCTCAGCTCGGCCCGCCCGTCGGGGGTGAGCAGTCCGGCCGCACCGGTGTAGGCGCCCCGGTGCTGCGGCTCCTCCACGGCGATCGCCCGGACTGCGCTGGACTTCGGCGCCCCCGTGACCGAGCCCGGCGGAAAGGTCGCGGCCAGCAGCTCGGCCACCGTGGCCTCGGGCGGCAGCCGGCCGGTCACCGTCGAGACGAGGTGCCACACCCCGGGATGGGGCTGGATGTCCAGCAGCCCGGCCACCGCGACGCTGCCCGGCGCGCAGACCCGGGACAGGTCGTTGCGCATCAGGTCGGTGATCATGATGTTCTCGGCGGCGTCCTTGGTTGACGTGCGCAGCAGTGACCCGTCGGGATCCTCGCTGCGCTTGGTGGTTCCCTTGATCGGTGAGGTGATCACCAACGCGTCATTGACGGTCAGGAACCGCTCAGGGCTGAGGCTCACCAAATTGGTGTCGGGCCCGGTCGGCAAGAGAGCACCGTACGCCGGCCGGAGCGCGCCGGCGGTCCGCAGGAAGAGGCCGAGCGGCTCGTCGTACAGGTCAGCGGTCAGCCGGGTGCACAGGTTGAGCTGGTAGACCTCGCCGGCTCGGATCCGCCCGATCACCCGCTCCACGCCGGCCAGATGATCATCGGCGGCATCGGCGAGGTCGGTCATGGGGGAGAGGGGTCCGATCCCGGGCGCACCGTCGGGCGCAGGCTGGCCGGGATCGACGCCACCAGCCACCGCGGTGCGGGCACGCGTCAGCGCTGAGGCGGCAGCCTCCTCACGGCCGGTCAGCCCCAGCGACTCGAACACCCAGCTGCCGTCGAGGCGGCGGCGCAGCAGCGCGTCGCAGAAGGCCAGCGAGGACGTTCCCGGGTCGTAGCCGAGGACGGCGAACCAGCCACCACCGATGCCACCGCTGCCGAACTCGTCGGCCGGATCCAGCAGCCGAGGCCAAGTCGCCAGTCCGGACCAGCAGTCCTCGGCGTCCAGGTCGCCGAGCGTGATCAGCGGGTCGATGCCGAGAATCACCTCGCTGTCCAGCCACGCGCCCCAGAGCACCAATGGCCGGACGTCGGCGTACGCCATGATCACCGACGCCGGTTCCGACGCCGAGGTCAGCTCGATGGCGTACGGCCGCCCCTCGGCCGTACGCAGTCGCTCGAGATCAGACCGGTCCGGCAAGGCTCGCCACGACCCGGTCCGCGCTGCCGCCCAGTCCATAGCGCTCGACCAGAGCGGCGAACGCCTGGGGGTCGGCCGGTGTCGAAGGCACGCGGAGGGCGTCAGCACCGACGGCCAGGTCGAGATCTCTGGCCACCGCGACCACCGTGGGCGCCACCGCGAGGTAGTCGATCGCCTTGGCCAGCTTGGAACGTACGCTCGGGCTGATCTTGGTCGAGGACTCGCTCGCTGCGGCCAGGATGTCGCCCAGCCCGCCGTAGGAGTTGATCAAGGACGCGGCGGTCTTCTCGCCGATGCCGGCCACCCCGGGGAGGCCGTCAGAGGCGTCGCCGCGGAGCACCGCGAAGTCGACGTAGTGGGCGGCAGGGATGTCGTACTTCGCCCGCATCCAGGCGTCGTCGACCTGCTCGTGCTTGCCCACTCCGCGGGCGATGTAGAGCACCCGGACGCCGCGGGCATCGTCGACGACCTGGAACAGATCACGATCACCGGTGACCACGTCCACCGGCATCGCGGCGGTGGCGGCCAGGGTGCCGATCACGTCGTCGGCCTCGTAGCCGTCGTGCCCGACGATCGCCAACCCCAGGGCCTGGAGCACGTCGATGATCACCGGCACCTGGACGGCAAGATCATCAGGTGCCTGCTCCCCGGCGGTGGAGGCCGACGACGCCATCTCGTCGACCACCGTCTCACCCGCTTCGGCGACGCGGTGCGCCTTGTAGCTGGGGATGAGCTCCACCCGCCATGCCGGCCGCCAGTCGTTGTCCCAGCAGCAGGCCAGATGCGTCGGGCGGTAGGTGTCGACGAGCCGGGCGATGAAGTCGAGAAGTCCGCGCACGGCGTTGACCGGGGTGCCGTCCGGGGCCCGGAACGAGTCGGGTACCCCGTAGAACGCCCGGAAGTAGAGCGACGCCGTATCCAAAAGCAGCAGTCTTTGCGATCCCACAGGCAAGATCCTGGCACGATACGGCCATGGAAGCCCTGGACCGCCACATTCTTTCGCTTCTTGCCCGCGACGGCCGGATGTCCTACACCGACATCGGCAAGGAGACGGGCCTGTCCACCTCGGCCGCCCAGCAGCGGGTGCGAAGGCTGGAGCAGCGTGGTGTGATCAAGGGCTACCGGGCGGTGCTCGACCCGGCACAGCTCGGGCAGCTGGTCACCGCCTTTGTCGCGATCAAGCCGTTCGACCCTAGTCAGGACGACGACGCGCCGGCCCGGCTGGCGGGCATCGAGGAGATCATCTCCTGCTACTCGGTGGCCGGCGATCCGAGCTACCTGCTCAAGGTCCAGGTGCCGACCATGACGCACCTGGAGAGCCTGCTGGCCCGGATCCGTGCCGAGGCGAAGTGCTCGACCCACACCACCACCGTCTTGTCGACGGCGTACGAGAACCGGCCGGAGATCGGTCCGTAGGCCGTCTTCGGGACCTTCGATCGGAACGTGTCACAATTGTGTCATGGTGACTGAGTCCTTGCGTCAGGTGCGGGATCACTTCAGCGATGTCCTGGACCGAGTCGAGCGTGAACACGAGCGGGTGACGATCACGAGAAACGGACGGCCTGCAGCGGTCCTGGTGAGCCCCGACGATCTCGCCGGGCTGGAAGAAACCCTCGATCTCCTGTCCGATCCCGAGGCTGCGGCCTCGATCCGCGAGGCTCGCGATGCGTACGCCCGCGGGAACGTGATCACCGGGGTGGATGCGGTTCGTGGGCTGCGTCCGCCGCGAACCGCATGACGCCGCACACCTGCGGCATATGACCAGCCCTTACGACATCGCCCTGACCCCTGGCGCACAGCGGGCCCTCGCGCACCAGCTCTCCGAACCTGTGGCGGCCGCCGTGATCGAGTTCCTCACCGGCGCGCTGATCCAGAACCCGCAGCGGGTCGGGAAGAAGCTGCGCGGCGAGCTCGCCGGCTGCTACTCCGCCCGGCGGGGCACCTACCGCGTGGTGTACGAGATCGATGAGCGCACACGAAGAGTAGTGGTGCTCCGGATAGACCACCGCCGCTCCGTCTACCGGTAACGCCAGACTACGTGGGCCGACGCAGTCGGCAGGTCGAGTTCGGCGGGCGTCGGTCTGGAAGACCGACGACGTCAGCGAGCCAGCGGGTAGCGCAGGTGCGCCACCGTCGTGCCGTTCCAGACGTCCGCGGTGACCTCGTCCCGCCGGACGGCGATCACCTCACCGCCGCCGGCCATCACCTTCATCGCGATCCGGGAGAGCAGGTCGTACGCATCGGAGGTGTCGCCGCCGGCGTAGGTCACCTCGCCGCTGACGTCGTCGAGTCGGCCGAGGATGTCGACGACGAAGTCGTAGACCAGCACGTCCACGGCGCCGGCCATCGCGGCCCGGGCAATGTCGCCCACATCACTCAGCACCAGACCGGCGGCGACGTCGTTGCCGATCTTCTCCAGTCGCGCCGAGATCCGCTGCGCGTTCAGGCCGGTCAGCCGGTCCCGGATCTTCTCGTCGATCTGGAAGTCCTTGAGCTCGTCGGGACCACCCGGAACGGGAATGATCGTCCGTCGCTTGTCGACCGACCGGTAGAGATCCAGCAGCGGGTCGGTGGCGAACAGGAACAGCGGCGCCTCGCCCTTGGGGTCCAGCCGGCCGAGCTCGCTGTCGACCGCATCAGCGACCCGCTTGGCGTACATCTCCAGCAGCTGCTTGCGGGCCTCGTCCCCCGTCGAGCGGTTGCTGGGCTGCGGTCCGCGGACGCTCTCACGGTGGGTGGCGTCCGCGGCGTCGGTCGGGTAGCTGCCGGTCAGCTCCAGCTTCGCCGCCCGGGTCGTCGCCGTGGCACCCCACAGGTGCCAGCCGTTCGACGACAGCGTCAGCGCGTACGCCTGCTGCGGTGCCGTGACGGTCCGAACCAGCTGGCCCAGGTCGAAGTAGCGAGCCACCTGGTGCTGGTTCGTGAGGTCGTTGGGCAGCACGAACACCTCGGCAGAATCCTCCGAGACGAAGATCGCCAGCGACGACGACATCCGCGACCACAGCTCGTCGTTCACCACCGACTCCCACTGCTGCCGGAGCACGGTCTCGGTCGAGTGCTTCATCCCCGCTTCCCGCACCTTCTCGATGCAGGCGTCGAACGCGCTCTTGGCGGTGGTCTGGCTGGTGGTGCGCTCACTGACGATCGGCGAGGTCGCGACGTAGATGGTGATGGCGAGCTCGTGCGGTTCGGCCAGGCGGGTGAGGTCGTCGAGGGTCGGGAGCTGGTACTGCGCGGCCATGGCGGAGGAGGTCTCCTTACTGCTGATGGACAGGAGCCGCCGACGCCAGACGACCTCGGCATCGAGGGCAGTTCTCCACTGTAGTGAGGCGACAATGGCGCGCATGACGGAGTCCCCTGCTCGCGACGTGCTGCTGCATTCCGGCCGGGTGCTCACCCCGACCGGACCGCCCGCCACGGCCGTCGTGGTGGCCGGGGACAGGATCGGCGCGGTCGGCGGTGACGCTCTCCGGGCCTCGGTGGGGGCCGGCGTACGCTCGGTCGATCTGGCCGGTCGACTGGTCACCCCCGCCTTCGTCGACGCCCACCTGCACACGGTGCAGACCGGTCAGCTCGCGACCGGACTCGACCTGCACGGCGTCGGCAGCCGGGACGAGCTGCTGGATCTGGTGGCGGCCCGGCTGGGAACAGGCGGGTCGGGAGCGGGTGGGTCGGGAGCGAGTGGGCTGAGCGTGCTGCTCGGCCAGGGGTGGGACGAACGGACGTGGCCTGATCCGCGCCCACCGACCAGGACCGAGCTGGACCGGGCTGGGGGAGCGTCGGTGCCGATCTATCTCGCCCGGGTCGACGTGCACTCCGCGCTGATCTCCAGCGCATTGGCCGACCGAGTCCCCCAGCTGGCGGCTGAAGTCGGGTTCCGGGCCGATGGCTGGGTTCGTCAGTCGGCGCACCACCGGTGCCGGACGGCGGTCAACGACCTGGTCAGCGATGGTGACCGCCAGGCCGCCGCACGCTCCGCGCTGGCCGCCGCGGCGGAGCTCGGAGTGGGGACGGTGCACGAGCTCGGCGGTCCACACCTCGGTCCGTACGCGGATCTGGCGCGGGTGGTCGATGCCGGCCGCGACCTGGGACTGCGGGTGGTCACCTACTGGGGTGAACCCGCGACGCCGTCGCTGATCGCAGAGGTGATGGCCGACGGTGTCCGCGGACTGGCCGGGGACCTGTGCGTGGACGGGGCGATCGGCTCCCGGACGGCCTGGCTGTCCGAGCCGTACGCTGACGCCGTCGACCCCACCGGCCCCACAGGCACAGAGGAGGTCGGCGCGCAGTACCTGACCGTCGAAGAGATCACCGAGCATCTGCGGCTGTGCACCCGAACGGGGCTGACCGGCGGCTTCCACTGCATCGGCGACGCCGCCGTGGCCGCGGCCGTGACCGGACTGGAGCGGGTCGCGGCCGAGCTCGGCGTGGACGCCGTCCGAGCCGCACGACACCGGCTGGAGCACGTGGAGATGGTGACGTCGGAGCAGATCGAGGTGCTCGCCCGACTGGGGGTCACAGGCAGCGTGCAGCCGGCCTTCGACGCGGCCTGGGGCGGTCCGGGTGAGCTGTACCAGCAGCGGCTGGGGGTCGACCGGGCCCGGCGGATGAACCCGCTGAGGACGTGGCAGCAGGCCGGCGGCGTGCTGGCGTACGGCACCGACGCCCCGGTCACCGCGCTGGCCGGCTGGGCGATGGTCGCCGACGCCGTCCGGCACCAGCAACCCGAGCAGCGGGTCGGTCTGCGGGCAGCGCTGACGGCGGCCACCCGCGGCGGGCACCTGGCCGCCGGAGACGAGGATGCGGGGTGGATCGCGCCCGGGCAGCGGGCCGACCTGGCGATCTGGGACACCGACGGACTCGGCCCGGACGGATTGCCGGATCTGGCGGGCGAGGCCACGCTGCCGAGCTGCGCTGCGCTGCTGGTGGCCGGCCGGACCGTGCTGGACCGTCTGTCCGACTGAGCCGAAGACCCGCGCGTTTCCTGGCCGACACCTGCACTGGTCGGTTCGCTCCGCACCGACCTGTCGGTCAGGTCCGACGAGCGGCGCTGGATGTGTCTACGCTCACCCGGACCAGGCGCTGGCTGCGGAACCTGACCGGTGCCCGTTGGCGACGGAACCGGCGACGTGGATCTCGGTCGCTGCTGACGACCCGGTCGGCAGCTCGACCACCACGCCGGACAGCCGGGCCACCCGCATCGCGTTGACGCGGTCGCGGACCTCCAGCTTGCGGTAGACGTGTTGCAGGTGCTTCTCGATGGTCCGTGGGGAGCAGGCCAGCCGCCGAGCCGCCTGGCGGGTGCTCAACCCGTTGCACAGCAGCTGCAGCACGGCCAGCTGCCGTCCGGTCAGCCCGACCTCGGTCGTACGAGTCGATCCCGGAGACCCGGACGCGAGCACGCGGACCTGCTTGTCCAGCGTCACCAACGACCGTTGCACGTAGCGAGCGAGGACCAGGTCATCGGCGTCGAAGTCGCGGCGATCGCGCGCGATCACGAAGAAGGCCGAGTCCGTGGGCTCGCGTCGGTAGTAGATGGTCATCTGCTGCTCGAAGCCGAGCTCGGTCAGCGGCGCCATGAGGATCGTGCGGCGGCCGGCCGGCACCAGTCGGTTCGGCACTCGTTCGCACGTCTGCGGGTCCATCGACGTCGTCCGTTCGTACCACATGCTCAGTGGGTGACAGTCTCGGTGCTGGCCGGCCATGAACTCGGCCAGGGTGGCCGCGTGCATGATCATCGCCTCCGGCTGGTCGAAGATCACCGCGGTCATCCGGGGGCCCTCTTCACGATTCCAGCTGCAGAGGTTGACGTCGTAAGCCAGGCGCAGGCGTCGGAACACCACATCGACCGGCATCTCGGTCAACGGCTCCCGCAGCCAGTCGAGGACGTCGTCCAACCAGTCGACCACCCGCTGCTGCTGGTGGGTCACCGCTGACCTCCGAACTCCGCCGCCTCCGGGCTCGTTGTGGAAGATTCAACCGCATTTGTCCACGTCGCGCACTCACCTGCTGCGGGTCGGTTGTCCTGATCTTCCACGACCATGCCGACTCGGTGGATCACTAACCCTCGGGCACGATGGCGGGATGACACGACGAGCGCTGGTGACGGGTGTGGGTCGGC
>DASQLI010000082.1:0-20351 GCA_035630075.1 Microlunatus sp. | reverse complement strand
CGGTGCTCGACCTGGCGGCTCGTTACCACCACGACGACGGACGCATGCACCGGCTCGTCGTCGCCGCCCACCCGCTACCTGAGGAGAACGCATGAGAAGCACCCCGAACGTCCCGTACCGCCTGGAGTTCAGCGTCGAGGTGCCGGGAACAGCGGAGCAGGTCTGGCAAGCCGTCGCGACCGCCAAGGGCATGAGCGCCTGGTTCCTGCCGACCGAGATGGAGGAGCGCGAGGGCGGGTCGCTGCACTTCACCATGGGCCCAGAGATGGGCTCGGACGGCCAGGTCACGGGCTGGGACCCACCGCATCGCATCGTCTACGAGGAGGACTGGGCCGCCCTCATGGGCAAGGACCCGGACGAGCTCAGCCCGCTGACCTCCGAGTTCCTCGTCGAGGCACAGTCCGGCGGCACCTGCGTCGTGCACGTCACCAGCAGCGGCTTCGGGACCGGCGCCGCCTGGGAGTCGGAGTTCTGGGACGACATGGGCACCAGCTGGATGCCGTTCTTCGACAACCTGCGCCTCTACCTCACGCACTTCCCCGGCCAGGAGGCCACGCAGCTCGAGGTCACCGTCTCCCACCCCGGTGATGCGGATGCGCTCTGGTCGACCCTGCACGACGCGCTCGGGCTGGGCGGCGAGGGCGCGACGGTCGAGGTGCGCGGCGCCACCGGCACGGTCGAGCGTGTCGGCCAGCGGCAGACGCTGGTTCGGCTCACCGCGCCGGTGCCCGCGATGCTCAGCCTCTTCGTGCACGGCGAGGGCGACGGTCAGGCGACCGCTGGCGTCCGGGCGTACGTGTTCTCCGCCGACGCGGCGGACTACGTACGGCGTGAGGAAGCGGGGTGGCAGGCCTGGCTGCAGGGGCTGGCCCTCTCGGCGTGATCGCACGCAACCGTTTTCGCGGCCGGGTCGGCTCCCACGCTGACTCCGGCCAGTGCCTCGGCGAGCTGATCTCGGCGCGTCGCGAGATGAGGAAATCGCGGACCTCGGCACGGTGGTCCACACCTCGACGCTTCGGCGTGTGGCCGGGCGGGTGGGATGCCCTGTCGGTACACCTCTCGACAGAGACTCCCTTCCGGCGCCCGAACAGGGTTGTCTGGAGACGTACAAGCCGACCAGCCTGAGAATGAGGAGATCCACCGATGCGTGGAGTTGTGATGCATGCCCCGGGCGACGTTCGCGTCGAGGAGCGCGACGACCCGACGATCCTGGAGCCGACCGATGCGATCATCCGGCTGACCGCCACCTGCATCTGCGGCTCCGACCTGTGGCCCTACCGCGGTGTGGAGGAGCTGGACGGGCCGACGCCGATGGGGCACGAGTACGTCGGCGTCGTCGAGCAGATCGGTGACGCCGTGCGCACCATCAAGGTCGGCGACTTCGTGGTCGGATCGTTCGTCGCGTCGGACAACACCTGCGAGATCTGCCTTGCCGGCTACCAGTCCCGCTGCATCCACAACGTGATGATGGGCTCGGTCGGCACCCAGGCCGAGCTGGCCCGCATTCCGTGGGCCGACGGCACCCTGGTCGCCACTCCAGGTGTTCCCGATGCCGACCTGATCCCGTCGCTGATGGCGGCCTCCGACGTGCTCGGCACGGGCTGGTTCGCTGCCGTCGCCGCCGACGCCGGCCCGGGCAAGACTGTTGCCGTGGTCGGTGACGGTGCGGTCGGGCTGCTGGCGATCTTGGCCGCCCGCCAGCTCGGCGCGGACCGGATCATCGCCATGTCCCGGCACGCCGACCGGCAGGCGCTGGCCCGCGAGTTCGGCGCCACCGACATCGTCGCCGAACGGGGCGACGACGGGGTGGCCAAGATCAAGGAGCTGACCAACGGCTACGGCGCCCACTCGGTGGTCGAGGCTGTTGGCACCCAGGAGTCGATGTGGCAGGCCATCCACGCGACCAGGCCCGGCGGGCACGTCGGCTACGTCGGTGTCACCCACGGCGTCGAGCTGAACGGTCTGGATCTGTTCTTCACCGGCGTCCATCTGCACGGCGGACCAGCCCCGGTCCGCCGGTTCCTGCCGGAGCTGATCAAGCTCATCTGGGACCGCGAGATCGACCCGGGCCAGGTGTTCGACCTCACCGTGCCGCTCGCCGACGCAGCCGCCGGCTACCAGGCGATGGACGAGCGTCGCGCCACGAAGGTGTTGCTGACCCTGTGACCGATCCCCACACCACCACCCAAGGGCACCTGGGCTTCTGCCCGGACTGTGAGTACCTCGGCGACCACGCGGACGCTGCTTCGGAGATCACCGACGGGCGGGCCCGCGTCGGTGCCGCCGTGGTCGCGACGGTGGTGTTCTTGACCGCGATCGCGCCGCTGGCCACCGACATGTACGTGCCGGCGTTCCCGGCGGTCGCGGGCGAGCTGGCCGCGACCGCCACCCAGGTGCAGCTGACCTTGACCACGTTCTTCATCGGCATGGCCCTCGGTCAGCTCGTCGGTGGCCCCGTCTCCGACCAACGCGGCCGCCGCACTCCGCTGATCGCTGCGATCGTGGCCATGACGGCCGCCTCGGTGGTGTGCGCACTGTCGCCCACCATCGCCGTGCTGGCCGGGGCGCGTCTGGTCCAGGGCTTCGCCGGTGGTTGGGCCATGGTCATCGGCCGGGCCGTGATCATCGACCTGGCCCGGGGCGCCCAGCTCGTCCGGGTGCTGAACGTGATCGCCGCAGTCGGCGGCATCGCCCCGATCGTCGGACCGCTCCTGGGGGCGGTGATCTTGCAGCTGTCCGATTGGCGGATGTCGTTCTGGACCGTCGCCGCCCTCGGCGTCGCCATGATCATCGCCGTGCTGGCCGCAGTGCCGGAGACGCTGCCGCCGCAGCGGCGGCACGCCGGCGGGCTGAACGCGTTCGCGGCCGCCAGCCGGGAGGTGCTCCGCAACCGCCGTTACGTCGGCTACGTGACCGTGTCCGGGTCGGCGATGGGAGCGGTGTTCGCCTACGTCGCCACCTCGGCGTTCGTGCTCCAGTCGATGAACGGCATGTCACCGATCGCGTACTCGATCGACTTCGCGGCCAACGCCGCCGGCATGACGATCGCCGCCCTGGTCGCGGCTCGGCTGGCTGGGCGGGTGGCGACGCGCAAGGTCATCCTGGTCGGCCAGGTCGCCGCCCTGGCCGCCGGGATCGGCATGCTGGCCGGCGCGATCTGGTTCGACACTCCCCTGCTGGTCGCGATGGTGTGCTTCTTCGTGTTGATGACAGCCCAAGGACTGATCGGACCGAACGGCGGCGCGCTCGCGGCTGCGGAGGTTCCCGAGCATCCCGGCACCGGGTCCGCGCTGCTCGGCTTCGTCCAGTGGGTCGCTGCCGGCACCATCGCCCCACTCGCCGGCCTCGGTGGTGAGCACACCGCCGTCCCGATGGCCATCCTCATGATCGCCACCATCGGCGCCTCCATGATCGGCCTGCTGATCCTCGCCCGACCCAGGCAAGCCGCTCGCTCCGACCTGGCCCAAAGGATCGATGACTGAGCCGGGCACCAGGCGCCGAGTCGTCTGCGACATCTCCGACGAGGCGGATCGACTGCGTAGGCTCTCCGTTCATGGCCGCCATCGAGATCCAGGCCGTCGGGCCGGGCCACCTCGATGCCCTCGAACGGCTGTTCACCGTGTCCCGCCCGACCCGGCACTGCTGGTGCACCGCCTACTGTTCGACGTCCTGGCAGTTCGCCACCGGCTGGTACGGCGGCGGAAACCAGCGCCGATTCGAAGCCCTGGCCGCCTCGGAGCCGTATCCGATGGGAGTACTGGCGGTCCGCGACGGCGAGCCCATCGGCTGGTGCGCGTGCGGCCCGCGGTTGCGGTACACGGCCTCATCGGCCGGTCGTGGCAGACCCCTGGCCCACCGACCACGCGAAGAGGACCGCGATGTGTGGCTGATCGCCTGCCTGTTCGTGCGACCTGATCGAGCCGGCGACGGTGTGGTGGTCCCCCTGATTCGCGGAGCGATCAGGCTGGCCCGCGACGCTGGCGCGACAGCAGTGGAGGCTTGGCCGCTCGCACGGGGCGTCCGGCGGCCGGGAGAGGCGCATCTGGGTCGAGAGGGCGTCTTTGCCCGCCTCGGTTTCAGACGCGTTGAGCAGCCCAGTCCCGACCGGGTGATCATGAGTCTGGATGTCTCCGACCGGAGCTGAGGGTCGCGTTCATCGAGGTCGCAGATCTCAGCCAGCAACTAGCCGTCTCGCGCCTTCGAGGAGCGGGATCCGGTCAGAAGCTCTCGGAGGCGCAGCACCCTGGCGGGGAATGAACTCGCGATTCACTCCCGTCGCGAGCGCAGCCGGTGTCTTCCGTGCGGCGCGGCCCCAGCTGTGCGACCTCCCCGACGAACACCGCCCTCCACCTTGGTGTTCCTGTAGCCGCGGCTGACGGTCGCGCCGCACGTCCGGGCGTCAGGGTCACGTCTCTCGGCGTGCCTGCGCCCGGTGTGGCGGTCGGCCCGAGCAGTCGCGGGCCGGCCCCCACCCCGGCATCGGTCAGCTGGTGACTGCTGCTCGACCGGCCGTCTCCTTGCCACCTTCGGCCTGGCCGGTACCTTCGATCACCTGGCCATCAGGGTCGCCGGCGACGTCGATGGAGATCTTGCGCGGCTTGGCCCGCTCGGCGACCGGGATCGTCAGCGTCAGAACGCCATCTCGGTAGCCGGCGGTGATCTGGTCCAGATCCAGGTTGTCACCGAGGATCAGCTGCCGGGAGAAGACGCCTCGTGGACGCTCTGCAGCAAGCTGCTCCCCGTTGAACTCCCGCATCGGCCGGTCGGCACGGACGGTCAAGACGTTACGCTCGACGTCGAGGTCGACGGAGCCCGGGTCGACGCCCGGGAGGTCGAACTCGATCCGGAACGTGTCACCATCGCGCCAGGCGTCCATCGGCATCACCGCCGGCCGCGCGGCGGTCCCGAACACCTGCTGGGTGAGCCGATCCAGCTCACGGAACGGATCGGTACGCATCAACACCATGAGTCACCTCCTGAGATCAACAACCTGTTGTGTTGTGCCCGCTGCCACCGCTAATCTGTGGTGACAGGTTCATATATCTGATATAGCGCGATGCAGAGTCCGTGTCAAGGGAGGGCGTCATGTCGATTCGCAGGTCACCGGATGGCGAACCTGGTGACCCGCCTCCCAGCCAAGGGGTGTACGGCATCGGGGTCGCCGCCGACCTGGTCGAGACAGCAATCCAGAACCTTCGCGCCTATGAGCGAGCCGGGCTCCTCAACCCGTCGCGGACACCCGGAGGCACCCGTTTGTACAGTCCCGACGACATCGCCCGGATCCGCCGCGTCCAGGCACTCCTGAGCCAGGGCCACAATCTGGCCAGCATCGCGCAGGTCATCGAGCTGCAGGACGACAACCAACGACTCCGCGACCAGCTGAACGACCGCGCCCGACCGGACAACCGCGATCCTTCATCCGCACCATCTTCGTCGTGAGCACCAGAGGCTCGCAGCCCAGAGCCAACCGAGACTCACGGCGGAGTTCCCCCGCCCGGTCCAGGGATGATCTTGTCAGCGGCCAGATGGCGCCGCACGCTCGGGCCGGACAGGAAGATCTGGAACTTGGCCCGATCAGAGCCCGGGTTCGCGGCCACCAGATTCGGGATCCCCCGGCGAGCGTCGTGCACGAGGTCATGTCGACTGGGCCCACGATTGCGCAGACTCGGATGAGTATGGAACATCGCGACCAGAACGGTGTTCGGCTCCGGCGGCGGCGCGGGCTCCAGCGCGATGGCATCCGTGTGCGTCGGTGTCGCCCGAACAATCGAGATACTGCCGTCGAGGATGTTCATGTAGATCCAGCCGCCCTCCTCGTGCGCCTCGGTCACCGCGTCCTTGACGCCGATGTCGCTGGCCGTCCAGGCCGCAGTGATCGCCTCGTACACCGTGGGGTGCCGTCGGAGCTCGTCGAAGGTGGGAGCACGCCGACCGAGCAGCTCCGCGCACCGCGCGAAGGGTTGAGGATCCAGGGCGGCGCTGAGGTCAGTCAGGAGGATGGGATTGAGCGCTGCCTGTCGCTCCACAGCAGTGGATCTCTGGATCACGTTCCGATACGTGACGTAGCTCTTCGTCCCGGCAACGATCATGTCGGAGAGCTGGTCGCGGAGCCGGTTGCGCTCGAGAGCTCGGTACCTGAGATCAGTGCGGATCTCAGGGAGTGATCCAGTGGGCGGAGCGATCGCTGCCGGCTCCACGTCTCGCTGCACCACGCTGGCGGATCGCAGCAGGTTCTGGACCGCCCGGTTCCCGGCCGTTGCCTGCAGCCCCAGGATCGGCGATGTCCCATCGACCTCCCCCACCGCTGGTGCGCGATGCTGACCTCTGCGGACAGGCACAGTGCGGTACTGGCGCATCTCGATGGCTCCTGGTCGGGACGAGCGGGGTACTCGTACCTCACATCATCGCCACGATCGGCCCCTGCCAACACGAGCGTCGAGGCAGCCTCGCGTGCCCGAACGCGCAAACCTACGCAGGTTGCGTGCTCACCGCCTCAGCGAGACCACGATGATCAGCGGACGAAACGGTACCGGATATGGGTGACCGACGGCGAGGAGATGATCAACATCTGCTGAAGGGTCTGCTTGCCGACATCGTCGAGCAGGCGCTCACCTGAGCCGAGGATCACTGGAGCGGTGGTGAGAACGAGCTCGTCGAGCAGACCGGCGACGATGTACTGACGGACGGTCTGCGCGCCGCCCGCGATGAGGGCCCGGCAGCGTAGCCGTCGAGCGACACTGAAATCTGGCACGTGACTTTGCTCATTGCCGTACCGACCGCCGGCGATGCCAGAACTCGTCGCCTCGTCCTGGTTGTCGGAGTGTGCGGCCGGCCGACAGTGCGAACGCATCGAGCAGAATCACCCGGCTGAACACCGGCCGTTTGTGTACTCCGCTCCGTGGTGCGGTAACTTCACCGAGGTCCTGAGCCCCCGACTCTGCTGGGTGGTCCGATACGGGGACGACCTGAGAAGAAGCGTCGAGGTGGCCAGATGAGCACTGGCAGGAATGCTGCTGCGACTGGCTTGCTCGGTCGAGAAGAGGAGCAGCGCGTCCTGGCGGGACTGGTCAGCAATGCTCGCAACGGGATCAGTGGATCACTTCTGATCCGTGGGGATCCCGGCATCGGCAAGACCGCTCTGCTGCAGCATGCGGCCGCGGCCGGTGGTATCCGTCGAATCCAGGTGGCGGGGTTCGAGGCTGAGTCATCGGTTGCCTTCGCTGGGCTGCAGCGGTTTCTGATGCCGTTGGCGAAGCACCTGGCCGTGCTGCCGCACCGGCATCGACAGGCGCTGTTGACTGCTACCGGATCGGAGCAGGGGCCGGCGCCGGATGTCTTCCTCGTGGGTCTGGGTCTGCTGGGGCTTCTCGCCGGTGCGGGTCAGGAGACACCGCTGGTGTGTGCGATCGACGAGGCCCACTGGCTCGATCCGGAGTCGCTCGAGGTGCTCACGTTCGTGGCGCGCCGGCTTCAGGCCGAGTCGGTGGTCATGTTGTTCGCCCTGCGTGATGATCCGGCCTTGGAGGTGCGGGTGGCGGGCATCTCGACGATGCGACTCAGGGGACTCGACCAAGGCGCTGCGGTGGCCCTCCTCACCGACTCCCTGGAAGCAGTGATCGACCCACTGGCCGCGGCGCAGATCGCCCGTTCGACCGGCGGCAACCCGTTGGCGCTGATCGACCTCGCCCATGACTTGTCGATCAGGCAGCTCTCCGAGTCGAGCCTGGCCGACGAGCCGATGCCGGTCGGTCGTCGCCTGGAAGAGCTGTACGTGCGCCAGGTACGCCAGCTGCCGCCGGCAGTGCAGATCTGGCTGTTGCTGGCTGCGGCCGACTCGACCGGGAACCTCGATCTCCTCAGGGAAGCCGCCCACCAGCTCTACATCGACGACAACACGGGCGAGGTCGCCGATCGGGCTCGGCTGGTCGACGTGGATCGGGTGGTGCGCTTTCGCCATCCCCTCATCCGTGCCGCCGTCTACAACGCCGCCTCCGGTGCCGAGCGTCGACGCGCCCACCGCGCGGTGTCGGCCGCAGCCTCGGCGTTGGGACAGCCGGACGCTGCAGCCTGGCACGCGGCCAAGGCGCAGCTCGGGACCAACGTGACGGTGGCTGCGCAGCTCGAGCGTGTCGCCGACCGAGCAGGTCAACGCGGTGGCTTCGCCTCGCGGGCCAACGTGCTTTCGAAGGCGGCGGACCTGACGCCTCCCGGCGCTCTTCAGACTGCTCGCCTGATCGCCGCCGCCGAGGCTGCGTTGGCGGCCGGTGCGGCGCAGATCGGGTTGGATCTGGTGGACCGTCTCGACGACGACGCGTTGGACCCGGTCCAGAAGTGCCGGACGGCAACGGTGCGCACGTCGTTCGTGCAGTTCTCTCCGAATCCCACCGACCTGGTCTGGGGATCCGCCAGGTTGCTCGACGCCGCTTCGGCGGTCCGGGGGGTCGATCCTCAGCTGGAGCAGACCACCCTGATCCGGGCCTTCGAGGCCTGCCTCTCGACCGAACGACTCACTCGAGGCGTCACCCTCCGACACATGGGTGAGAGGTTGCGTGCGGGTGCACGGGTCGCCGACGGGACCACGTCGATCATCCTGGATGGTTTGGCGGCACACATCCTGCTCCCGTACGAGGAAGCAGTGCCGGTGATGCGTGCGGCCGTCGATGTGCTGCTGAGCATCGACGATGATCAAGATCTGCTCCGGTTGGGGGCGGTGAGCATCGCCTTGACGACGGCGCTGTGGGACCGCAGGTCTCGAGAGACCTGCCTGCAACGAGCCGCTGACGCAGCGAGAAGCGCGGGCTCGCTTCACCTGCTGGACAGTGTGTTGTGGATCCTCTCTCTCGCCGAGCTGACCGGTGGGACCCCCCGCCGGGCCGGGGAATACGTGGATCAGGTCCGTGAGCTCCGACGGGCGATCGGCTATGAGGCCGAGCATGTGGTCAACGCGGCCTATCTGGCATGGATCGGAGCACCACGGCCGCAGGTGGAGGCACTGGCCGAGGCGATGCGACAGATCGGCTACGGCGGTGTGGAATCCTCCGCCGTCGCCGCACTGGCTCTCCGTGATCTTGCCGAGGGCCACTACCGCGACGCCTACCACCGGCTCAAGCCGTTGATCGACGACCCGTTCCTCCAGGTCACACCGCTGGAGTACCCAGACTTCGTCGAAGCAGCGGTCCGGGCCGGACACGCCGCGGAGGCGGTTCCGTTCGCGGCCCGCCTGACAGCGATGGCAGCGGCCAACGGGTCGGAATGGGCGCGCGGTGTCGCCCTACGATCCCGCGCACTGCTCGCTGACGATCCGGAATCCCTCTACCTCGAGGCCATCCAGATCCTGACCGGGGCCCAGACCGGCGTCGATGCTGCTCGAACCGAGCTGCTCTACGGCGAGTGGCTGCGCCGCCGGAAGCGGCGACGTGAGGCTCGCGTGCACCTGCGCGCCGCCATGAACCAGCTGGAGGACCACGGCGCCGTCTGCTTCGCGCAGCGGGCCCGCGCCGAACTCGAAGCCACCGGTGAGCACGTCTGGGCAGAACACCGAGCGAGTTTCGACCTGACCGCGCAGGAAGCCAACGTCGCCCGGCTGGCCGCTCGTGGACACACCAACGCCGAGATCGGCTCGAGTCTGTTCATCAGCCCCAACACCGTTGACTACCACCTTCGCAAGGTGTTCCAGAAGCTCGGCATCTCGTCCCGCCGCCAGCTCGCCGATCGCCTGCACACCGCCGACGCGCCGATCTGACCCCCTGGTCATGACTACGTGCGACGCGTGGTCCCCGTGTCGGCACCACTGCGCCACTCTCGGATGGAACCGGGAGAGGAGCACCCGATGCCATTCATCACCGCCGACGACGGCGCCCAGATCTTCTACAAGGACTGGGGGAACTCCGGCACACCAGTCATCCTGAGCCACGGCTGGCCGTTGAACGCCGACGCCTGGGACGCGGCGGCCCTGTTCCTCGCCGGTCACGGTCATCGGGCCATCGCCCACGATCGGAGGGGACATGGCAGGTCGAGCCAGACCTGGCACGGCAACGAGATGGACACCTACGCCGACGACCTCGCCACCTTGATCGAGACTCTCGACCTCCGGGAGGTCACCCTGGTCGGGCACTCCACCGGCGGCGGCGAGATCGTCCACTATGTCGGCCGGCACGGAACCCGCCGGGTGGCGAAGCTGATCTTGGTCTCGGCCGTACCACCGTTGATGCTCCGCACCGACGACAATCCTGAAGGGCTCCCGATCGAGACCTTCGACGCGATCAGATCCGGGGAGTCCGACGACCGGTCCCAGCTCTACCGAGATCTGGCCGATGGACCGTTCTTCGGTCACAACCGCAACAACGACATCTCTCGAGGCGTCCGGGACGCGTTCTGGCTGCAGAGCATGGCCTGCGGACACCGCGGCGCCTACGAGTGCATCGCCGCGTTCTCCGCCACCGACTTCCGTTCCGACCTTGCCGCCATCGACGTACCAACTCTCATCATCCACGGCGACGACGACCAGATCGTCCCCTTCGAGGTCGGAGGGAAGCGCTCCGCCGAGATGATCGAGGGGGCCGAGCTGACGGTCTACGAGGGCGGCGCCCACGGACTGCCCGACTCCGACCGTGGTCGACTGCACGCCGACATCCTCACCTTCATTGACGCCTGACCGAAAGGAATCACGCCATGACCGACTCCGCACCAGACAACACAGTGACCCCGGACACCGTCGTCCTCGTCCACGGCCTGTGGATGACCCCCCGCAGCTGGGAGAACTGGGTCACCTACTACAACGCCAAGGGCTACCAGGTGATCGCGCCGCCGTACCCCGGCTTCGACATCGAGGTCGAAGCCCTGCGCGAGAACCCCGAGATCATCGCGAACCTCACCGTTCCGGAGACCGTGGACCATCTCGCCGGCGTGATCGAGAAGATCGAGACCCCGCCGATCATCATCGGCCACTCCTTCGGTGGAACGCTCACCCAGCTGCTCCTGGCGCGAGGCCTGGGCTCGGCCGGGGTGGTGATCAACTCCGCACCCACCGAAGGCGTTCGGGTCAGCCCGGTGTCGCAGGCCAAGTCGCTGTTCCCGGCCCTGAAGAACCCGGCCAACCGTCACAAGGCAGTCGGATTCACCCCCGAGGAGTTCCACTACGCCTTCACCAACACCCTCAGCGAAGAAGACTCCCGAGCTGTCTGGGACCGGTACGCCATCGCTGCGCCGGGGAACTGGGTGTGGGCGTACGGGCTGATCGCCAACTTCAAACCGGGTCACCAGGAGACCTGGGTCGACTACGGACAGGACCGTGCCCCGTTGCTGTTCATCGCCGGCGAGAGGGACCACATCATGCCCCCCTCGGTCAACCGGTCCAACGCCAAGCACTACAAGAACTCGCCCGCCCTGACCGACTACCACGAGTTCGAGGGCCGCGATCACTGGACCTGCGCCGCACCCGGCTGGGAGGCCGTCGCCGACTACGCGCTCGACTGGGCCGTCAACAACGCGAGCATCCGACAGACCGACCACGCCCTCGACTGACGCGGAGGCTCCCGCCGAAGGGCCGGCACGTGCGGCAGACCTGGGCTGTTCGAGAGTGGTTGGCGCGTCTGCCGGATGCCGGCAGCCGCTCTACCTGCTCGCCGCGCCACACCATGTGGTCAGCGCCTCGGTGAGCCCCTCGGGGGAGCCCTCGCCCACCCACGCCACGTGGCCGTCGGGGCGCACCAGGACGGCCGTGGGCGCCGGCACCTCGCCCACCACCGGCAGCTTCCAGGCGCCGTTGCAGGTCGCCGACAGGTGCTGGACCCGGTCGGTCCAGGCAGCGGCGTCCAGCCGTGGCTCGCCGAACTCCAGCAGCACCGGCCGGGCCGCGTGCAACAACTCGAACACTCGTCGCGGACCGTCGGGGATGACGATGTCGAGGTCGGGTACCCGGCGTCCCAGCAGCGGATGTCCTGGGCCCAGGTCGTATGCGACATCCAGTCCGGTGATCAGCGCCGCGATCGGGGTGGCTGCGCCGTCGACGCGAAGCACCTCGTCGATCAGGTCGCGCAACGCCTCCTGCCTGGGGTCAGCCTTCTGGAACAGCGACTGCGCCATGGTGTACCTCAGCGACCGCGCCCCGGCCGGGTGCCGCTCCGCGTGGTAGGTGTCGAGCAGCTCCTCTCCGGACACGCCTCGCACCACCTGGCCGAGCTTCCAGCCGAGGTTGACGGCGTCCTGCATCCCCAGGCCGATGCCCTGTCCGCCCGTGGGCGAATGCACGTGTGCGGCGTCGCCGGTCAGCAGCACCCGACCGACGCGATAGGAACCAGCCTGCCGGGTGGCGTCGGTGAACCGCGACAACCAGGTGGGACTGTGCACGCCGAAGTCGGTGCCGAACACCTCGAGCAGTCCTCGCCGCAGGTCCTCCAGCGTGGGTTCGGCAATCGGACCCAGATCGGCCTCGGTCAACACCACTCGCACCATGCCATCGCCCATCGGGTGCAGCCCGTGGACGCCCCGTTCGTCGACCTTCCCGGTCTGCGGTAGCTCCTCGGTCACCTGCACCTCGGCGATCAGGCTGCTGCGAGTGGCGTCCGGCCCTACGAACTCGACGCCGGCCGCACGGCGGACGACGCTGCGACCGCCGTCCGCTCCCACCACCCAGCGGGCGCGCAGTGACTCGCCGGACACCAGCCGAACGTCGACGCCCTCGTCGTCCGGCGTGACGCCGACGACCTCCGCGCCGCGCCGGATCGGCACCTCCAGCTCCTCGACCCATCGCAGCAGCAGGCGTTCGATGTGGTTCTGGAACAGCGCCAGCGTGTACGGGTGACGCGTGGGCAGATCAGTCAGGTCGAGCATCGTGCCGGCGAACGTGGCCACCTGCATCGTCGTGCCCTCGGCGAGGAACCGTTCGGCGATCCCGCGCTGGTCGAGCAGCTCGATCGTTCGGGCATGGAACCCGCCACCGCGACTGCCTGCCAGGGACTGCGTCTCACGCCGCTCGAGAACGACGACTCCGACCCCCGCGAGTCGCAGCTCCCCTGCCAGCATCATCCCCGTCGGCCCACTACCGACGATGACCACATCATGCATCTCGACCCCGCTCCCTGCGTTCCCGCACCTTGAATCGAAGGTGCAGCACACGAGTTCCCTGAATGACGACGTCAGGGTCGTCGAGCAGGTGCTGGCTGTCGACCCGACCGAAGTATCGCTTGCCTGTGCCGAACACCACCGGCACGACGTCCATCGCGACCTCGTCCACCAGGCCCAGTCCGAGGGCCTGGCCGCCGACGTCGCCGGCGCACACGGCCACAACACCGTCGCCGGCACGCCGCTTGGCCTCGGCGACCGCCTCGGCGACGTCGTCGAAGAACGGTACGTCGGCCTCGGGATGCCACCCGTCGGGCTTGGGCCGATGCGACACGACGAGAAGGTGGTCTCCGGCGGGCGGTCGAGCGTTCCAGCCGTTGGTCAGGTCGAACAGGTGCCGCCCCTGGATCGTTGCCCGGATGCTCGACCAGAAACCTCGGACATGAGGCAGCGAGACCGACGAGACGCGGAACCGAGCGTGCTGCTCCTCCAGCGATTCGTCCACAATCGCCTGATCGCCGTTGAAGTACCAGTCGAAGAGGGGTCCGACCTCGTCGTTCTCGTCGGCGATGTATCCGTCGACGGATGTCACGGCGTGCATCACTACCCGGCTCATTGCTTCTCCTCACCTCGGTAAAGCCCTTCGCTCGAAGAGACTGCCGAACACCGGGATACTCATCGGTCCGATCGTGGCCATCGGGACTGCGCAGGTCGTGCACTCGCGCCGTTCCTCCAGCGCTCACCGGATCGTGTAGCCACCGTCGATGAGGAGATCAGCACCGTTGATCATCGCCGCCGCGTCGGAGGCCAGGAACACCGCAGCCGCGGCGACCTCCCCCGGCTCGGCGAAACGGCCGGTGGGGATCTGCGTCTTGAGCTGGTCGCCCTTCTCACCCTCCCAGGCGGTACGACCGAGATCGGTCAACACCACCGTCGGGCTGATGGTGTTGACGGTGATTCCACGGCCGGCCCACTCCGAGGCGAGCACCCTGGTGAGCCCCAGCAGACCCGACTTGGACGCGCAGTAGGCCGCATGATCGGTCAGCGCGACGCTGGCCGCTTGCGAGGCCAGGCTGATGATCCTGCCGCTGCCCTGGACGAGCATGATCCGGCCGACCGCTTGGCACATCTGGAAGGCGCCGGTGAGGTTCACCGCCAGCGTCGTCGCCCAGGCCTGCTCGGAGAGCGTCTCGGCCGGTCCGAGCAGCGCGACCCCCGCCGAGTTGACCAGGATGTCGAGCGCACCGAGCTCCGCCGCAGCAGACGAGACCGCCTCGCTGACAGACGCCGCGTCGCTCACGTCGCAGCGATAGCCGACGCAGCCCTCACCGAGCGCTTCAGCCCGAGAACGTGCTCGTTCCTCGGCCAGATCGAGGATCGCGACCCTGGCGCCTCGTTGGATGAAGGCCGCCGCGATCGCGGCACCGATGCCGGAGGCACCACCGGTGATCACCGCGGTACGGCCCTGCAGGGAGAACGTGAGGTCGACGGCTGTTGGCGCACTCATGCCTGCACCCTTCCTTGGTCGGCCCGTGCTGGCGCAGCGGGCGGGAAGCTCGGTCCCCGCCCGCCAGGCTAGTGCCGCGTCTCCGTCAGGCCGACGGTAGCGGCGCCTCGAGGTTGGTCATCCGGTCGTTCTCCTCGGGGTACCGTGCGCCGACGATCTGGATCTCGTCGGCGGCCGCGCGGATCTCCGACAGCTGAGCGTCGGTCAGCACGACGGCGGCCGCGCCGACGTTCTCCTCGAGCCGCTCGAGCCGCTTCGTGCCGGGGATGGGCACAATCCACGGTTGCTGGCGGAGGAGCCACTGCAGTGCGAGCTGCGCCGGCGTGGCACCCACCTCGGTGGCGATCTTGGTCAGCACCTCCACCAGGGCAAGATTGGCCTGCAGTGCCTCCCCCTGGAACCTGGGTGTGCGGGCTCGCATGTCCGAGGACGCGAACGTCGTCGTGGCGTCGATGGTGCCAGTCAGGAATCCCTTGCCCAGTGGGCTGTACGGGACCAGACCGATACCGAGGTCAGCCAGCGCCGGGATCGTGTCCTGCTCCCGGTCGCGCCACCACATCGAGTACTCACTCTGCACCGCTGACACCGGGTGCACGGCGTGCGCCCGACGGATCGTCCCGGCGGCGGCCTCGGACAGCCCGAAGTGCAGCACCTTGCCCGCCTCCACCAGCTCCGCGACTGTCGCGGCCACGTCTTCGATCGGCACCTCGGTGTCGACCCGATGCTGGTAGTACAGGTCGATGTGGTCCGTTCGCAAACGGCGCAGTGAGTTGTCCACCGCCCGCCGGATGCTCTCCGGGCGACTGCACACGCCACCGCCCTCGACGCCGTTCTCGGCGAACGCGAAACCGAACTTGGTGGCGATCTTCACCTGGTCCCGGACCGGCTCGAGCGCCTCTCCGACGATCTCCTCGTTGGTGAACGGGCCGTACACCTCCGCGGTGTCGAAGAACGTGACACCCAGATCGACCGCCCGCCGGATCAGCGCGACCGCGTCTGGCCGGGAGACGTCGCCGGCGTTGCCGTACGCTCCGGTCAGGCTCATGCAGCCCAGACCGACCTCCGAGACACTCAGGCCGTTGCTGCCGATAATGCGTTCCTGCATGAGAGATTCCTTTCTGACAGGGGTTTCCACAAGGTTTGACGGTTCAAGGACGGACCAGGGACTTGATCGCCCGCCGCTCGTCCATCGCCGCATAGGCCTCGGCGATCTCTGACAACGGCAGCTCGAGGTCGAACACCCGACCCGGGTTGATCTTCCGCGCGAGCACCAGGTCGAGCAGCTGAGGCAGGTAGACCCGACAGTGCGCCGGGCCACCCTTGATGCCGACGTTGCGCCAGAACAGGTCGTTCACCGGCAGCTCGCCGTGCGGCACTCCGACCAGACCGATGTTCCCACCGCTGCGGACACAGCCCACCGCCTGCAGCCGAGCTTGCTCGGTGCCGACACACTCCAGCACGCAGTCGGCGCCGATCCCGTCAGTCAGCTCCTGCACGGCGGCGATGCCTGCCTCATCCCGTACCGCGATGATGTGGGTGGCGCCGAACTCACGCGCCACCTGCTGCCGGTCCTCGTGCCGGCTCATCGCGATCACCGTCTCCGCCCCCAGCTGCACCGAAGCCAGCACCGCGCACAGTCCGACCGCACCGTCCCCGACCACGGCAACGCTCGTGCCCGGCCCGACGCCGGCGCTCACCGCGGCGTGCCAGCCGGTGCACATCACGTCCGACAGGGCCAGGATGCTCGGGATGAGGTCATCGGTCGGTAGCGACGGCGTGGCGATCAAGGTCCCGTCGGCCCAGGGGATCCGAATCCGGTCGGCCTGGGCGCCGTCGTAGTGGGCGCCGTGCTGGCAGTTCGCCTGGGCGCCCTTGCGGCAGACCGAGCATGTGTTGTCGGCCGGGTTGAAACCACCGACCACGAACTCCCCGACCTCGACCGTCGTGACGTCGTCGCCGATCTCTTCGACAACCCCGCAGAACTCGTGACCGATCGGCGTCGGTTTCGGCACCGCCGAGATGCCGCGATACCGCCACAAGTCCGACCCGCAGACACAGGCAGCAACCGTACGCACCACCGCGTCGGTGGGCTCCAGGATCGAGGGATCGGGACGTTCCACGTAGCGAACGTCCCCTGGCGCATGGATGACAGCTCCGAACATGGCCCTATCTCACCACCGGAGGCGGCTGCGAGGGAGGCACAGCCAGAACACCCTTCCGAGGGTCAAGAGGTCGGCGACATGTTCGTCCGCGCGCACTCAGCACACCGAGGACGGATCCCAGCCGGACACCAGCCGTGTTGCGTACGAGCGTACATATAGCGTACGGTCGTACACATGCCTGCTGACCAACTCACGCTCGATCCCGCCATCCCGGTCCGTTTGGCACGAGCCCGGGTCGGCGTCTTCGCCACCTTCTTCATCGTCGGCTTCGGCATGGCGTCCTGGTTGGTCAGCATTCCGGCCGTCCAGCAGCGCACGGGCATCTCCCACGGCACCCTCGGTTTGCTGCTCCTCGTTCTCGGACTCGGCGGCGTCATCGGCATGCAGGTCGTCGGCTTCGTCATCCAGCGGCTCGGCAGCAAGATCGTCACCGCCGCCGCTCTCAGCCTCTACGTGATCGGAGTCAACTTACCCGTCCATGCCAGCGGAGCGATCGGCCTCGGACTCGCGCTGTTGATCTTCGGATTCGCCAACGGTGCGGTCGACGTCGCCATGAATGATCAAGCGGTGATCGTCGAGCGCGACTACGGCCGGCCGATCATGTCTGCCTTCCACGCGTTCTGGTCCGTCGGTGGAGCGGCGGGCGCCCTGCTCGGCGCAGCGACGCAGGTTGCGGGCTTGTCCGTCACGGTCGCCGTGCTGATCTCCTCTGCCCTGGTCGCGATCGGCGGCCTGGTCTTCGTCCGGCTGCTGCTGCCCGCAGACCGCGCAAGCACTTCCGGCCCGAACACCGGCGTGCATCAGTCGGCCGAGCCCACCAAGCTGTCGACGGCGGTTCGCAGGAGAGTCATCGGCTTCGGGGTCCTCGCCTTTCTCCTGTTCCTCGCCGAGGGTGTCGCCAATGACTGGTCCGCGCTGCACGCCATCGAGCACCTCGGCCTTCCCGCCGCCACCGCCGCCCTCGCCTACGCAACGTTCGCGGTGTCCATGACCGTCGGCCGCCTCACCGTCGACCGGATCGCCGGACGCTTCGGGCCCGCCTTCGTCGTCCGGTACGGGTCGCTCACCGCCGCCGCGGGGCTCCTGCTGGTGATGCTGTCGCCCGCTTTCGCGGTGACCCTCATCGGCTGGGCGATCTTCGGAGTCGGCCTCTCCGGGGTCGTACCGCAGATCTTCACAGCGGCCGGCAATGTCAGCTCGACCAACCAGAGCATCCTGCTGTCGCGCGTTGTCGGCGCAGGCTACGTCGGCCACCTTGCCGGTCCCGCTCTGGTGGGTGCCGTCGGTGGCTGGATCGGACTCAACCTGGCCTTCGGCCTGCCCCTGGTGTTCTGCCTCGTCGCCGTGGTCCTGGCACCGATCGTCACCCTCCGGACCGAACGCACAGGCAGCACGACGAGCCCCGCTCATGCCTGACCCAGCCGCCGCGCTCAGTCCTGGCAGGAACATCTCGCACCGGCGCTACGATCCCGAACGTCGTGACCGGATCATCGAGGTCTGCCTCGACGTCATCGCCGAGGTCGGCGTCGCCGGTGTCTCGCATCGCAGGGTTGCCGCAGCTGCGGACGTACCCCTCGGCTCGATGACCTACCACTTCACCAGCATGGACGAGCTGCTGCGTGAGGCTTTCAACCGCTTCGCCCACACCGTGAGCGATCGCTTCGCGCAGCGGATGAGCGAAGCCACCAATCCCGACGAGGCCGAACGTGCGGTGGTGACCTTGATCACCGAGGACGTCTTCGGCTCGCCACGTGATCTCGTCCTGTCACACGAGCTCTACACTTTGGCCGCCCGCGAAGCCGCCTACCGCGATATCACCAACGCCTGGATGTCCCGTAGCCGCGCCGCCCTCGAACTGCACTTCGACCCGCTCACTGCTGTCCTCGTGGACGCGCTGATCGAAGGTCTCACCATCCACCGCGCCCTCGACATCGAGCCGCAGGATCCCGAGGTCGTGATCCAGGCCGTCCGGCGGGTGACGGCGAGCGACTCAGGCCGTACCGACAGCGAGAGGCTGCGTCGACGGTGATCCTGACGACCCACCTGGCGTCGTCGTTTCGACCGGTCATCGTTTCGACCGGTCATCGGATGAGGACGGCGCTATATTCCTAGGAATATTCTTCCTGGTGATGAGGTTGGGGTCGGTCATGGAGTTCTTCGACGTGCTGGTCCGGTACGAGGTCGCGCTCTGGAGCGCGATCGATCATGAGCTGGGTCGGCGTGGCCTGACCAGCCTCGGTCAGCTGCACGCCCTTCGCGTCGTGGAGCGCTATCGCGGTCAGGCCCGCGTGCAGGACCTGAGCGGTGAGATCGGGATCACGGTGGGCGCGGCGAGCAAGCTGGTCGACCGCCTCGAGCGGGACGGCTTGGCGAGCAGAGCACCCAACCCGACCAACCGACGCTCATCGCTGATCGTGCTGACTGAGGCCGGCCAGGAGGCTCTGACATCCTCATTGCAGGTCTGCGCCCGCTCGCTGGCGCGGGCCGTCGGGGACGAGGACACCAAGCCCCTGACCGCCGCCTTGGATCGGCTGCAGCGACGGCTGCACGCCTCGGGTCCCGGGGTGGCAGCATGAATGCCACCATGCGTGCCGCTGTCGTGGATCGTCCCGGTCCCCCGGAGGTGCTGCAGATCCGGCAGCTGCCGATCCCGCAGCCGGACGCCGGGCAGGTGCTGATCCGCGTGCGGGCTTTCGGGCTGAACCGCTCCGAGCTGCACTTCCGACAAGGCCTGGCGACCAGCGGCACCTTCCCGCGGGTGCCGGGGATCGAGGCCGCCGGGGTCGTCGCGGCGGCGCCCGGTGGAGAGCTCGCGGTGGGCACCCAGGTGGTGACGATGATGGGCGGCATGGGCCGTGCCTTCGACGGCGGCTACGCCGAGTACGTCCTGGTACCGGTGACGCAGGTGAGGTCCTTCCACAGCGACCTTCCCTGGGACCAGCTGGGGGCGGTTCCTGAGATGCTGCAGACTGCGTACGGGTCCTTGACCGTCGGGCTGCAGGCCTCGCCCGGTCAGTCGCTGCTGATCCGCGGCGGGACGTCCTCGATCGGCCTGGCCCTCACCGTCTTGGCCAAGCAGCAGGACATGACCGTGTACGCGACGACGAGGCGGGAGCAGGCTCGGACGCAGCTCGAGCGGCTTGGTGTCGATCACGTACTGCTGGACGATGGCGAGATCTCCGATCAGATCAGAGACCTCGTCCCGGTAGGCCTCGACGGCGCTGTCGAGCTGGTCGGCGTGAACGTCCTCAAGGACACGTTGCGAGCCGTCCGGCCCGGCGGCACGGTCTGCTTCACCGGGATGCTGTCGGACCAGTGGAAGATCCCGGACTTCTACCCGATGGACTGGCTGCCCAACGGCGTCCGGCTGACCGCCTACTCCGGCGAGGCGGGGAATCTGCCCGCGACTGTGTTGCAGGATTTCCTCGACGCCGTCGCCGACGGACGTGCGACCATTCCGATGGGACGCGTCTACCGCTTCGACCAGATCGTGCAGGCCCATCGCGACATGGAGGACGGCGTCGTCGGCGGCAAGGGAGTGGTGCTGACCGGCTCCCGGGAGGACGCTCGATGACTGTCGACGATGGTCCAGCGTCTCCTCCAGCGAGGCTCGGCGGCAG
>DASQLI010000081.1:0-12901 GCA_035630075.1 Microlunatus sp. | reverse complement strand
GTACGCCTGGGACACGTACAGGTCGGCCCGCTTCAGGTTGTCGGTGTGCTCGGCGTTGGCGACGGCACTGGCCAGCACCTTGTACACCGGCTCGCTCGCGGCCTGGGGGGCGAACTGCAGCGTGGACAGCGCATCGTCCACCGGCAGCCCACGGACCAGGTCGACCACGCGACGCGCCTTGGTCGGGCTGACCCGGACCTGGCGCGCGATGGCGTACGAACCGGGACGGTCGCCGAGCAGCGCCTGTCGGCGGCTGGGACGTGAGTCCTTGCTCATCTGTTCTCTGATTCCTTCTCTGCGGCTGCCCCCGCGTCAGCGCGGGCTGAATTGCTGCGTCGATTCATCGACGACGGGACTTCCGGTCGTCCTTCTCGTGACCCCGGAAGGTCCGAGTCGGGGCGAACTCACCCAGCTTGTGACCGACCATGGAGTCGGTCACGAAGACCGGGACGTGCTTGCGAACGTCGTGCACCGCGATGGTGTGACCGATCATGTCCGGCACGATCATCGAGCGGCGTGACCAGGTCTTGATCACGTTCTTGGTGCCCTTGGTGTTCTGCGCATCCACCTTCTTGGCGAGGTGGTCGTCGACGAACGGGCCCTTCTTCAGGCTGCGTGGCATCTCTTCTGTGCTCCTGCTCAGCGCTTCTTGCCGGACTTGCGGCGACGGACGATCAGACGGCTGCTCGCCTTGTTCTTGTCCCGGGTCCGGCCCTCGGGCTGGCCCCACGGCGACACCGGGTGGCGGCCACCGGAGGTCTTGCCCTCACCACCACCGTGCGGGTGGTCGATCGGGTTCATGGCCACACCGCGGACGGTCGGGCGCTTGCCCTTCCAGCGGTTGCGGCCGGCCTTGCCCCAGTTGATGTTGGACTGCTCGGCGTTGCCGACCTCGCCCACCGTGGCTCGGCAGCGCACGTCGACCATCCGCATCTCGCCCGAAGGCATCCGCAGCGTGGCGTGGGTGCCCTCGCGAGCCACCAGCTGGATCGACGCTCCAGCCGAGCGGGCCATCTTGGCGCCGCCGCCGGGCCGCAGCTCGACCGCGTGGATCGTGGTGCCGACCGGGATGTTGCGCAACGGCAGGTTGTTGCCGGGCTTGATGTCCGCACCCTCGCCGGCCTCCACGACCGCACCCTGGCGCAGGCCGGACGGCGCGACGATGTAGCGCTTCTCACCGTCGGCGTAGTGCAGCAGCGCGACGCGGGCGGTGCGGTTCGGGTCGTACTCGATGTGCGCGACCTTGGCCGGCACACCGTCCTTGTCGTACCGCTTGAAGTCCACCAACCGGTAGGCCTGCTTGTGACCGCCGCCCACGTGCCGGTTGGTGATCTTGCCGGAGTTGTTCCGGCCACCGGTCTTCGGGCTGGGGACGAGCAGCGACTTCTCCGGAGTGGACCGGGTCAGCTCGACGAAGTCGGCAACGCTGCTGCCACGACGGCCCGGCGATGTCGGCTTGTACTTACGGATACCCATGAGGTCTTGTTTCCTTTACTGCGTGCGGTCTCGGTCAGCCGACCGGGCCGGCGAAGATGTCGATGCGCTCACCGTCGGCCACGCTCACGATGGCCCGCTTGGTGTCGGGACGCTTGCCCCAGCCCGCCCGGGTCCGCCGCTTCTTGCCCTGGCGGTTGATGGTGTTCACCCCGGTGACCTTGACCTTGAAGATCGTCTCGACGGCGATCTTGATCTCGGTCTTGTTGGCGTCGGGCGCAACCAGGAACGTGTACTTGTTCTCGTCCAGCAGCCCGTAGCTCTTCTCGCTCACGATCGGGGCCAGCAGCACGTCGCGGTGGTCCCGGATCTTCACTGCGTTGCTCATCGCAGCTCCTCCCCTTCCGTGCCCTCGGACGCTTCGACGGGCTCAGCGGTCGTGTCCTCGGGCGCTTCGACAGGCTCAGCGCTCGTAGCCTCGGGCGCTTCGACAGGCTCAGCGGTCGTGGCCTCGGACTCGGTGGCTGTCGCCTTGCTCGCCTTGCCCTTGGGCGGACCGGCGATGTAGGCGCTCAGCGCGGCCGAGGTGAAGACGACGTCGTCGTTGACCAGCACGTCGTACGCGTTCAGCTGGTCGACCGTGATCACGTGCAGGGCGGCCACGTTGCGCAGGCTGATCCAGGCCAGGTCCTCATCGCGGTGCAGCACGACCAGCGTCTTGTGGGTCACCTTGTCGTCGCCCAGGGCCTTGGCCACCACCGACAGCGCGGTCTTGGTCGAAGGGACGTCACCGATCGTCAGGTCGGCGACCACGTGGACGCGACCGTCCCGGGCCCGATCAGACAGGGCCCCGCGCAGAGCGGCGGCGATCATCTTCTTCGGGGTCCGCTGCGCGTAGCTGCGCGGCTGTGGTCCGTGCACGATGCCGCCACCCGTGTACTGGGGTGCCCGGATCGAGCCCTGGCGGGCGCGACCGGTGCCCTTCTGCCGGTACGGCTTGGCGCCGCCGCCGGCCACCTCGGCACGGGTCTTGACCGCATGGGTCCCCTGCCGGGCCGCGGCCAGCTGAGCCACCACGACCTGGTGGATCAGCGGGATGTTCGCGGTGACGTCGAACAGGTCAGCCGGCAGCTCGACCGAGCCACTGGTGCCGCCTTCGGCGTCATGAATGTCAATCGTTCGGGTCTCGCTCATGCCAGCTCTCCCTTCTTGGCAGCGCTGCGCAGCACCACGAGGCCACCCTTGTTGCCGGGGATGGCGCCCTTGACCAGGATCAGGCCACGCTCGGCGTCCACGCTGTGCACGGTCAGGTTCTGCACCGTGACCCGCTCGTTGCCCATCCGGCCCGCCATCCGCAGACCCTTGAAAACGCGACCGGGGGTCGCGCAGCCACCGATCGAGCCCGGCGAGCGGTGCTTGCGGTGCACGCCGTGGCTGGCCCGCAGACCGCCGAAGCCGTGCCGCTTCATGACACCCGCGGTGCCCTTGCCCTTGCTCACCCCGGTGACGTCGACGACCTCGGCGGCCTCGAACACCTCCGCGGTCAGCTCCTGGCCCAGGGTGTACTCGCTGGCGTCCGTGGTGCGCAGCTCCACCAGGTGCCTGCGCGGGGTCACGTCAGCCTTGGCGAAGTGACCGGCGGACGGCTTCGTGACCTGCTTGGCCTTGATCGCACCGAAGCCCAGCTGGACGGCGGAGTAGCCGTCGGAGTCGGGGGTGCGGACCTGCGTCACGACGCAGGGGCCGGCTTGGATCACGGTCACCGGGACCACACGGTTGTTCTCGTCCCAGAGCTGGGTCATGCCGAGCTTGGTGCCCAGCAGACCCTTCACTTTCTTGTCAGCGCTCATTTGTCAGCAAACCTCAGAGCTTGATCTCGATGTCGACGCCGGCGGGCAGATCCAGCCGCATCAGCGAGTCGACGGTCTTCGGGGTCGGGTCGATGATGTCGATGAGACGCTTGTGCGTCCGCATCTCGAAGTGCTCCCGGCTGTCCTTGTACTTGTGCGGAGAGCGGATCACGCAGTACACGTTCTTCTCCGTCGGCAGCGGCACCGGACCGGCCACGCGGGCTCCGGTGCGCGTCACCGTGTCGACGATCTTGCGCGCAGAGGAGTCGATGACCTCGTGGTCGTAGGCCTTGAGCCTGATGCGGATCTTTTGTCCCGCCACAGTTCGTCCTTCTCTCGTAACTACCGGTCTGTCCGACCCCCGAGGTCGGGCGTGTCGCACCGACCGGACGCAGTCAGGCCCGTGTCCTGCTTGCTAGGGGCTGTCGCCTGAGGCACTCGACCGGGTGGTCGAGGAGCCAGACGATGGAGATCTCGCGGTTCGGCGACCCGCTACACCGTGCGGACGATCTCTTGCGATCTCGTACGCCCTGCGCAGGGCACACCCCGGCGACCTCCGTCGGAGCAACCTGACGATTCTTTCACCAGACGCGCGCCAGGGCAAATCGACCGTGACCGGCCACCGGAGCGCTGTTGTCCGACTGACCAGCGTAGCCGCTGCGAGCCAGTAACCAACCCCGGGTCAGCAGGAGGCGGTGCGCAGCTGCCAGACCACGTCGTGGCCGAAGGACCACCACAGCGCGGTCAGGGCGCCGACCAGCACCAGACTCGGCAGGACCGGCGCCATCGCGGCCGCGCCGGTGAGATCCATGGTCAGCACCGCGAGCAAGGCGACGACCTGGACCACCGCGACGACCTTGGCGGAGTAGCGATACGGCAACGGGATCCGCAGTGCGGCGCGGATCGGCCGCGGGCCGATGAAGGAGGCGATCACGTAGGCGTATCGCGTCAGCCCGAGGGCGAGCACCCACCAGCCGGCGATGCCCAGCACCGGCACCGCCGTGCTGAGCGTCAGCAGCAGGACCGCGTCGGTCTCCACGTCGAACCGGGCACCGAACGGCGAGCTCTCACCGCGTGCCCGAGCCACGGTGCCGTCCACCCCGTCGAGGACCAGGCAGCAGGTGCCGATGATGATCATGAGGGTCAGTCCGGTCTCGCCCAACCGGCCGAACAGTGCCTGCAGGGTCAAGCCGATCACCCAGCAGGTGCCGACCACTCGGCCCAGCGTGACCAGGTTGGCCAGCCCGAACCCACGCTGATGCCAGCAGGTGAGGATGATCGCCGAACCGCCGAGGTACCCCGCCGCAGCACCGAGCGCGGGCACCGGCATCAACAGCCCCGCCCCGCCGGCCGCGGCCAATCCGGCGCCCTCGACCACCGCGCCGGTGGCCAACGGCTGCCAGGGTCGAGGTCCGGTGAAGCTCACGCCTCGATCCTAGGAAATCTCTGCCACCAGAGGTACCGCCACCGGTGCCTACCATGATCCATGGCTGACGTTCGGACGCGTGCTGACGTTCGGACGCGCTGACGTGCGCCGAGCAGTCCTGCTGGCTGTCGCCCTCTCACTGGTGGCGGCAGGCTGCACGTACGCGGAGCGCGAGCCTGGCCTGCTCGACCGGGAGACGGGGAGCAGCACGGCGGCACCGAACGAGCCCAGTGCGCCGCCGAGGCCTCCCCTGCCGGCTCCGAACGCGGACCTTCCCGTGCTCGACGACCGATCGTGGACCTCGGCCGACGGTCTCCAGATCCAGGTCAGGATCGCCGTGCACGCCCTTCGACGGGTGGGCGGAGCAACCGTTCTGGACTGGTCGGTGACGCCGATCGAGGGACCCAACCTGCAACCCGGAGACCCGGTGCCAGAAGGGTTCGACCTCGGTCTGTCCCGTCCGGATGAGGCAGTCCCGACGATCTTGCTCGTCGACGCGCCCCGTCGCCGCGCCTATCGGCCACTGCGCAGCAAGCGAGAGCCGTACCACTGCCTGTGCACTCCGATCTCGACGTCCCAGCGCAGTCTGCGCATCGGCGTCACCCGGATGCTGCAGACCGCCTTCGGCTCGCTTCCGACCGAGGTGTCAGCGGTCGACGTGAGCATCGCCACCGTGCCGCAGTTCTGGCAGATGCCCCTGCTGCCGATGGACCGCGTCCCGGTCGCCCTCGCACCGACCGACCTCACCCGGCCGGCCGAGGTCGGCGACCCGGCCGCCACCACGTCGATGTTCCGGTACGGGCCCGGCGAGCAGGTGTTCCGCCTCGGGGTTCACCGCGTGCTCGCCAGCACCTCGTTCACCTCGCTGGAGTGGGAGATCGTCTCGGTGACCGGCGGCCGGGGTGTCGAGTCGGCATCGACTCCCCCGTTCACGCACCCCGACGCCGGGGCCAGCCGCAATCCGATCGCCGCCAGCGGTCCGACGTTGCGGGTGCCGGGACGCCGAGATCCCCTGCGAGCTCAGGTGCTGACGACCGAAGCCGCGGACGAGCCCGGTGAGTGCCTGTGCACCGACCTCCGGGGCTGGCCGGGTGTGCTGCGCCGACCGGACAAGGTGGCCACCGTCGTGACGAACTACCCGGCTCTGCCGCCGGGCACGCAACGGGTCGAGGTCACCTTCCCCGGCCACCCCTCGCTCCGGATCGTCGTCAGGCAGGCGGCCGACGGCAACCGAACGGTGCGCACCATGCCCGTGACCACGCGTCGGTGGCGGTTCCTGCCGACCAGTCCCGCCACCGGGTGGGACGCGGCGGACTGGCCCACGCCGGTGCCGGAGCGAGAGCAGCTCGAGTCGTACGACGCCAGGGTCGAGCGGCTGGTGCCCTGAGCGGGCCGTCGGCACCGAGCGGGTCGGGACCGGCTCAGCCCAGCCAGCCGTTCTCGGTGGCGATCCGGACGGCCTCGGCCCTGGTGCCGGCTCCGAGCTTTCCCATGGCCGCCGAGAGGTGGTTGCGGACGGTGCCCTCGGACAGGAACACCTGACCGGCGATCGTCGAGGTCGAGGCACCGGAAGCCGCCGCCGCCAGCACCTCCGACTCCCGGGCGGTCAGCGGCGACGCACCGATGGACAGGCTCGCCGCGGCCAGCGACGGATCGACCACGCGCAGGCCCTGGTGCACCCGGCGGATGCCCTCGATCAGCTGCTCCGCCGGCGCGTCCTTGACCATGTACCCCACGGCTCCGGCCTCCATGGCCCGGCGCAGGTAGCCCGGGCGTCCGAAGGTGGTCAGGATGATCACCCGGGTCCCCGGTCGCTGCCGCGTGATCGTCGCACAGGCGTCGATCCCGTCGGCGTGCGGATCATCGGGCGAAGGCATCTGCACGTCGAGCAGCACGACCTCGGGATCGGTCTCGGTGACCTTGCGGATGGTCTCGGCGACGTCGCCCGCCTGGCCGACCACCTCGATGTCGGGCTCCAGCTGCAGCAGCGCGCTGAAGGCCTGCCGGATCATCGCCTGGTCGTCGGCGAGCAGCACCGTGATCACGGCGCCACCGCCGACGGAGTGCTCGGTAGCTCGTCACTCTCCGCCAAATCCCCTCCAGCGCGGGCCAGGTCGGCTCGCAGGACGGTCCCGCCGGACTCCCCCGCGGTCAGCGTCAGCGACCCGCCGGCCGCCTCGACCCGCTCCCGCAGCCCCGTCAGACCGCAGCCGCCGTCCGCCGCGCCGGCGACGCCGCGACCGTCATCGCGTACCTCGACCCAGGCCGGTCCGAGCGCGACCGTACACACTCCCGCCCGGCTGTGTCGTACGACGTTGGTCACCCCTTCCCGCACCACGTACCCGAACAGCTCACTGACCTGGTCCGACACAGACGGCAGCGCCGACGGCATCCGCGACTCGATCCCGGCTGCCAGCAGCACCGAGCGGGCGCTGGCGATCTCGGTCGCGAGCCGCACCTCCCGCATCCCCGACGCGGTGGTCCGTACATCGGCCAAGGCCTGCCGGGAGACCTGCTCGATCTCGACGATCTGTACCTTGGCCGCCGCCGGGTCGATGTCCACCAGTCGGGCCGCCAACCCGGCCTTGATCGAGATCGCGGTCAGTGAGTGACCCAGGATGTCGTGCAGGTCCCGGCCGATGCGTTCGCGCTCGGCGGCGACGCTGAGCGTGTTCACCCGCTGCTCGGCTCGTTGCAGCCGCCCCTGCACCTGCCCGGCCTCCATCCCGGCCGCGGTGGCCAGACCCATCCCGAGCGACACCACGGTGATGTAGATCGCCGTCTCGCCGGCGCCCAGCGGGATGGTCACCGCCAGCAGGCCCGACCACACGACGATCGCCACCCGTGACTGCCGCCACGGCAGCAAGGTGGCCATCATGATCGCGACGTAGACGCCGTAGCCCACCAGCGACCAGCCCCAGGTGAACCAGGTCAGCGCGAGGAAGAGCGCGTACCCGCCGATGTAGAGCCACCGGGTCCGCAACGAGAAGTCGGCGATCCAGGCCGAGCCGAGATAACCGAGCGCGATGATCACGACCTGGACGATCCGGGCCACCAGCACGCCGCTGCTGGGATCGTCCTCGGTCAGCGTGGTGATCACGAAGACCAAGAAGATCAGACCGAAGGCGTAGACCCAGACCATGTTCTGGGCCGCTCGGCGCAGAGTGAACCGGGGAGCCGCATCCGCTCCGTGGTGCCGGCCCGGGGCGCCGTCGGAGCTCTCGCACGCCGAGACGTAGTCGGGGCGGAGCATGGCCAGCCAAGGCCGCGGACTGGGTTCCTCAGCCATCGGCCGCTCCTTCCTGGCTCATGTGTCGGGGTCAGCGCTTGCTGGTGGCCGCAGCCCGCCGGAAACCCACCGCTCCGAGCACCGTAAGTCCGGCACTCCAGGCGATCAACACCCCCACGCCCACCCAAGGGAACGAGGTGCCCGGCAGCATCGGCCACCGACCGAGCTCGGCCAGCCAGTAGGCGGGCATGGTCTGGGCGAGTGCCTGCGCCGCCGACGGCATCAGGTCCACCGGCACCCACAATCCACCCAGCATCGCCATCAGCAGCAGCACCAGGGTGGTCACGCCGCCCACCGCCTCAGCCTTCACCCAGAGCCCGAGGACGATGCCGAGGATGGCGAGCGGGATCAGGGCGAGCCACATCAGGCCGAGGGAGGCGAGCCAGACGGCGACCGGCAGCCGGATCCCGCCGACGACGAAACCCGCGGCGTAGACCAGCAGCAGCGAGGGCAGCACCAAGATCATGATCACCGCCGCCTTGGCCAGCAGGAAGCTGCGGGGCGCCAGCGCGGTGACGCTGAGCTGGCGGAACCAGCCGGACCGACGTTCGAGGGCCAGCTGGGAGCCACCGCTCATGGCGGCGCCGAGCGACCCGTACGCTGCCATCGACACCATGATCATCGCCGAGGCCAGCCGAGCGTCGGGGGTGCTGCCGCTGGCGAACGTCTGGCTGAAGACGAGATAGAGGACCAGAGGCATCCCCACGGCGAAGATCACGAAGGCGAAGTTCTTCAGCGTCAGCCAGGTGCTGTGCACGGCGTAGTGCACCGGAGCCGACAGGTGTCGCCTCGGCCGCGGACGGCTGGGGTCGGAGCGAGGCGAGCGATCGGCGACGAAAGTGGTCATCGTGCATCCTCGGAGAGTTTGTCAGGGGTCTGTCCGTCGAGCGTGTGGCCGTCTGAGGCCTGCTCGTCACGCATGAGGGTGAGGAACGCGTCCTCCAGACTGGCCGAGACGACCTCCAGCTCGGCTGCCTCCGGCTGGCTGGCGATCATGGCCCGCAGGGTGCGGTCGGAGTCGGTGGTCCGCAGCTGCAGCCGGCTGCCCATCCGCTCGGCGCCGATCACCCCCGGCAGCCGGGCCAGCTCGGCCAACCGGACACCCCGGTCGGCGAGGGTGATCGTCCGGTCGGCCACCCGGTTCTTGATCATCGCCGGGGTACCGTCGGCGATCAGCCGGCCGCGGGCAAGCACGACGATCCGGTCGGCCTCGGTGTCGGCCTCGTCCAGGTGGTGGGTGGCGAACAGCACGGTTCGACCGTCGGCGACGAGGTCGCGCATCGACGCCCAGAACGCCCGTCTGATCTCCACGTCCATCCCCACCGTCGGCTCGTCCAAGATCAACAGCTGCGGGTCGGCCATGATCGCGAGCGCGTAGCGCAGCCGCTGCGCCTGGCCACCGGACAGCTTCTCGGTCCTGGTCTTGAGAAACCCACCGAGATCGGCCCGCTCGATCACCTCGGCCAGCGGCAGCGGATGGGCGTGCAACCCGTGCATCAGCCTGAGCACGTCGCGGACCGTAGCCTCCTGCAACAGGGCGCCCGCCTGCAGCATCACGCCCACCCGACCCTGCAGGACAGCGACGCGAGGCGGCTGCCCGAACACCTCGACCCGGCCGCCATCCGGTTGCGTGATGCCGGTGATCATCTCGGTGGTGGTGGACTTGCCCGCTCCGTTCGGACCGAGTACCGCGACGATCTCGCCCGGGGCGATGGTCAGGTCGAGCCCGTCGACGGCGCGGACGCTGCCGTACGACTTGTGCACACCCTCCAGACGGATGGCCGGAGCGACACCGCTGTGGGCGTCGAGGGCCGGCCCGTCGGCGCCGATCGTCGAGTCAGTCAGAACCATGACCCGATTCTGCGTCGGCGGCATCTGCGGTGCCTCGATCGTGCGTCACCATCTGACCGTGACAGGTGTCATCGTCGCCGGGGCCGTGGCCGGACGGGAGGGACGAGCGGGACGGCACCCACCACTAGGCTGCGATCCGTGACGATCACCCCGGGCGTGGCGGCTGGCCACCCGGCCACCGCGCAGGCCGGGGCCGACATCCTGGCCGCCGGCGGCACGGCCGCCGACGCCGCGGCGGCGATGGTACTGACCAGCTGTGCGGCGGAGACCCTGTTCACCGGGCTCGGTGGTGGAGGTTTCGCCACCCATTACGAGGCGGCGACCGGCGAGACCCGCTGTATCGACTTCTTCGTGGCGATCCCCGGCCTGAACGGTCGGCGTCCGGGGGCTGGTCAACCGATCGAGGTCGTGTTCGTGGGCCAGGCGATGCCGTACGAGATCGGTCCACCCACCGTCGCCGTACCGGGAATTCCCGCCGGCGTGCTGCACCTGTGGCGGCGCTGGGGTCGACTGTCCTGGCCCGAGGTGGTCGCGCCGGGGCGCGCGGCCTCGCTCGGCTCGGTGTTCCCCGGCGCACACGCCGATCTGCTGCCCCGGGTCTCACCGGCCTTCCACGTCTCCGAGGGCATCCAGGTCTACAGCCGACCGGACGGGTCCGCGCTGCAGGCCGGCGATCTCGTCGCGCACCCGGCGCACCTTCAGGCGTACGACCTGCTGGCCGCCGATCCCGAGGCCTTCTATCGAGGCGAGTACGCACGGGCGATGCTCGAGGTGCTCGGAGACACGTCGGCGATGGAGGCGCGCGACCTCGAGTCGTACGTGGTGATCGAGACCGCGCCGCGCCGGGTCGACGTGCACGGCTACGGCGTCCTGGCCCGCGGCAACGACCTCGACGACGTGCTCGGAACGATGCTGGCGGCCGCGGCCACCATGGCCGGCGATCCGCTCACCTCACCGGAGGCTGCCCGGGCCCTGGTTGCCGCACTCCGGGCGCCCGATCGGCGGTCGGAGACGACGAACCTGGTGGCCGCCGACACCGAAGGGAACGTGTGCGCGGTGACCACCAGTCTGGGCCTCGGCTCGGGCGTGTGGGTGCCGGGCTTCGGCGTCCACCTCAACTCCATGCTCGGCGAGGGTGAGCTGATCCGGGAGGAGGTCGGTCCGGGAATGCGGATGGGGTCGATGATGTCGCCGATGCTGGCGGTCGACCCGAGCGGTCGCCCGGTCGTCGCGGTGGGTGCGGCCGGGGGAAGCAGAATCCGTCCCGCTCTGGTGCAGACCATGCTGCGGATGCTCGACCAGAGCCCGCCGCAGGCCGCCATCGATGCCCCCCGGCTCAACGCCGTACCCGGTGTCGTGCGGTTGGAGCCGGGCTTCTCCACCGAGGTGCTGGTGGCCCTGGCCGAGGACGGCGACGAGGTGGCGGTCGCTGACGGTCCCGATCCCTACTTCGGGGGGGTCTCCGGACTCAGCTGGCTCGGTGCCGGCGCTGACCCGCGCCGCGCCGGTCATGCCGAGCAGCTGATGGCTGCTGATCTGCCGGGCGCCCCACCGCCGCTCAGCTCCCACCCCGACGGTTAGCCTGCCGTGGTGACGGCACCCTCCTCGACATATCGACTGCAGATCCGCAGGACCTTCACCCTCGACGAGGCCGCGGCGGTCACCGACTATCTCGCCGAGCTCGGGGCCGGCGCGGTCTACCTGTCGCCCGTCCTGCAGTCCACTCCGGGCTCCGATCACGGCTATGACACCACCGACCCCACCCGGATCGACGCCGACCGCGGCGGCGAGCAGGGCTGGGCCACGCTGCGCACCGCCGCGGCACGGTCAGGCTTGCAGGTCGTCGTGGACATCGTGCCCAACCACCTGGGGATCAGTGAGCCACGGCAGAACCCGTACTGGTGGGACGTGCTGACGTACGGGAAGGAGTCGGCGTACGCAGACTGGTTCGACATCGACTGGTCCCGGCCGATCACCGTGCCGGTGCTGGGCGACGACGCGGTGCTGGGCGTCGACGACGGGGAACTGGCCTACTACGAGCACCGGTATCCGCTGGCTCCCGGCACCTGGTCACCGGGCGAGGATCCCGAAGCCGTGCACGAGCGTCAGCACTATCGGCTGGTCCACCACTCGCGCGGCGATCAGGAGCTCAGCTACCGCCGCTTCTTCACCGTCACGACGCTGGCGGGGGTCCGTCAGGAGGACCCGGCGGTGTTCGCGGCCACCCATCAACGGGTGGCGCGGATGGTGGCCGATGAGGGCGTGACCGGCCTGCGCGTCGACCATCCCGACGGGCTGGTCGATCCCGGTGGCTACCAGCGGCGGCTGGCCCGGCTGGCGCCCGAGGCGTGGATCACCGTGGAGAAGATCCTCGAGCCGGGCGAGCAGCTGCCGGACTGGCCGGTCGCCGGCACCACCGGCTACGACGCGATGCGGGAGGTGTGCGGTGTCTTCCTCGACCCGGCCGGTGAGGCGGCAGCGACCGAGCGCTACCAACGACTGACGGGTGATCATCTCAGCGCCGCCGAGCACGTCGAGCAGGGCAAGCGGATGGTCGTCGACCGGCTGCTGGTGGCCGAGGTGCAGCGGATCGCCGCGCTGGCAGCTGAGGTGCCGGATGCCGCTGATGCCGTGGCTGAGGTGGCGGTGGCCTTCGGGGTCTATCGGTCCTACCTGCCCGACGGGGTGGCCGACCTCGACAAGGCGCTGGTGCTCGCCGAGCAACGACGACCCGAGCTGGCTCCGGCGCTGGCCGCCCTGTCGCCGCGATTGCACGATCCGGCCGACGAGCTGACCCGTCGGTTCCAGCAGCTCAGCGGCGCCACCATGGCCAAGGGCACCGAGGACACGGCGTTCTACCGGTACGCCCGCTTCATCGCCCTCAACGAGGTGGGATTCGACGCCGGCGAGTTCGGCATCGGGCTGGAGGACTTCCACGCGCTGCAGACCGTACGCCAGGAGCACTGGCCGCTGGCCATGACCTCGCTGTCGACCCACGACACCAAGCGCGGCGAGGACGTCCGGGCGCGGCTGGCGGTGCTGGCGGAGATC
>DASQLI010000080.1:0-16270 GCA_035630075.1 Microlunatus sp. | reverse complement strand
GCCATCCTCGGCAACGGTGAACCGCTCGTGAAGCCACGCGAAGCTCTCGTCGTGACACAGATCCTCGAAGCCGTCTACGACTCCGCCCGATCAGGCCGCGAAGTCACCTTCTAAGCCACCGTGAAGGAATCGACGCGAACTGTTACACCGACGACGTACACAGCGGTCGGCGCGGTGATCCACCACCCCAGTGTCTTGGCCGCGGGCGATCCGACACCTCGGCCTGGGCTTCCTCAGTGGCCCGCGGGGATTCCGACTGCCCCGGGAGCACCTTCGCTTGTCGAAGCATCTCGTCCACAATGAGGTCCTGAGCGAGAGCCCGCTGGAACAACGGCCGCGCTTCGAGCGGCTGGTCCGTCGGGTCGCTGCCGAGGGCCTTGAACCGTACGGGTTCGAGCGTGAGACCAGCCGACTCTGGACGCGCATGGCCAGCCCGGACGTCACCCACGAGGTGGAGTGGCAGAAGGGCAAGTGGACCCGACAGTCGGCGGTCATGTTCTACGTCAACCTGCGGGCTCACTGGGTCACCGGCCCGAACGTGGCCTGGCCCGACGCGTCGGAGCCCGTTCGCCCCTTGATCGTCTCGTCGCGGCTGCGCATCACCTCCGACGACCCGGCATTCGACCAGGTAGCCGAGCCTTCGCAGGCAACGAGTCAGGACCGGCGGAGTGATGATCACGCTTGCTGTCGTCGGTCTGGCCGCCACCGCGTTGTGTGGACCGTGTCTCCGCTGCTCGCCGGCGCCGCAGCGCTCGCCTTCGCAGGCTGGTTGATCATGCTCAGTGCGCCGAGTTGGTCTGGCGAGAGTCGCTGAGATCGCTGCTCTCGACACCAGTCGACCTCAGTGCATCATGTCCGCGAACCGGCTGTAGTGACCCTGGAACGCGACCGTGATCATCTTGGTCGGGCCGTTGCGGTGCTTGGCCACGTCGAAGTCGGCCTCACCGGCCCGGTCGGACTCCTTGTCGTACAGGTCGGGTCGGTTGAGCAAGATCACCATGTCGGCGTCCTGCTCCAGAGAGCCCGACTCACGCAGATCGGACAACATCGGGCGCTTGTCGGTGCGCTGCTCGGGGCCGCGGTTGAGCTGGGACAGCGCGACCACCGGCACCTCCAGCTCCTTCGCCAGCAGCTTGATCTGCCGGGAGAACTCGCTCACCTCCAGCTGCCGCGACTCGACCCGCTTGCCGGACGTCATCAGCTGGATGTAGTCGATCACCACGAGCTTGAGATCGTGCCGCTGCTTCAGGCGTCGCGCCTTCGCCCGGATCTCCATCATGGTCAGGTTCGGGGAGTCGTCGATGAACAGCGGCGCCTCCGACACCTGGCCCATCTTCGAGGCGACCCGCGACCAGTCGTCGTCACTCATCCGGCCGCCGCGGATGTGCCCGAGCGGGATCTGCGCCTCGGCCGACAGCAACCGCATGGTGATCTCGATTTGGCTCATCTCCAAGGAGAAGATCACCGAGGTCAGGCTGTTCTTGATCGACGCCGACCGAGCCAAGTCCAGAGCCAACGTTGATTTTCCGCACCCAGGTCGCGCCGCCACGATCACCATCTGCCCCGGATGCAGACCGTTGGTCAGCTCGTCCAGCTCGGCGAAGCCGGTCGGCACCCCGGCGAAGCTACCGTCGCGGGAGGAGATGGCCTCCATCTCGTCCAGAGTGGGCTGCATCAGCTCCGAGAGCGGCTTGTAATCCTCGGACGCGCGCCGCTCGGTGACCGCGTACACCTCTGCCTGGGCCCGGTCGACGATCTCGTCGACCTCACCCTCGGCCGCGTACGACATCTGGGCGATCCGCACCGACGCATCGGCAAGCCGGCGCAGGATCGCCTTCTCTCGCACGATGTCGGCATAGAAGCCGGCGTTGGCGGCGAGCGGCACGCTCTGCAACAGGTCGTGCAGGTAGGGCGCACCGCCGATCCGTAGCAGCTCACCCCGCTTGCCGAGCTCGGCGGCCACCGTGACGGCGTCGGCCGGCTCCCCCCGCCCGTACAAGTCGATGACCGCGTCATAGATCTGCTCGTGGGCCGGCCGATAGAAGTCGTTGCCTCGCAAGGCCTCGATGACATCCGCGATGGCGTCCTTCGAGAGCATCATCGCGCCGAGCACGCACTGCTCGGCCGTCATGTCCTGGGGTGGTGTCCGGTCCAGTCCGCGGGTCGACCCCTCGCCGTACTGCGGGATCGCCTCGGCCAGACTCACGCCATGTCCCCCTTCGTCCGGCCCTCGATCACGAAGCCCAATAGCACGCATGTTCGTACGCTAGAGGCTGCCACCGACAACATGCTGCGTACGAGCTCCGAGGCGGAGGTGGTGGCAGCAGCGCGTGCCAACGTACGCCCTCGGCCGGCATGCCGCCAGCCACGGTGAACAAGTTATCCACAGGCCCTGGGGACAAGTGGGATACCTGTGTGGAGGACACGCCTGGAGGGTGTGCACACCATGGGCACAAGCCTGGGGACAACTCAGGGAGAGCTTGCGGAAGAGCCTCCTGACCAGGAGAGATGCTAGAAGCCGACGGTGGATGAAGAATGGTTTCGGGCGCGTCACGCCGCGTCTCTGCGGCCTTGTAAGGGCCTTGACAAAGGCAGCGCGGCGTGGGATCCACAGCAGTTGTACACAGCCGTTGACCGACCTGCGCGCTGTTGCCGATCAGCTCCCGTTCAGATCCCGTTTACCGTCCGGACTTGGGGGAACGCACTTTTGAACATACTCTAGGGGGGTATCGCGCGCCGGACTGGTCCGGCCCGAACCCGGAGGAGTCCGATGAGTCAGAGCACCGGTCCGACGAGGGAGTTCGCCCATTCGTCGAGCGAGGTCATCGACCAGGCCGCCCATGGCTACATCGGGGCCAAGGAGGACTACCTCAAGCGGCTGCGCAGGATCGAGGGGCAGGCGCGCGGGCTGCAGCGGATGGTCGAGGAGGAGAAGTACTGCATCGACATCCTCACCCAGGTGTCGGCTATGACCAGCGCCCTGCGCTCGGTCGCGCTGGGTCTGCTCGACGAGCATCTGCAGCACTGCGTCGCGCGCGCCGCCGCCGAGGGCGGCAAAGAGGCCGACGCCAAGCTGCACGAGGCTTCCCAGGCCATCGCCCGACTGGTCCGGTCCTGACTGGTCACCGGCCGACACCCATACCTGACAGACCCACAGACGAGAATCACCAGGCAAAGAGAGTCCGTCCATGAGCAAGACCACCGAGTACGTCGTCACCGGAATGACCTGCAGCCACTGCGTCAACGCCGTCATCGAGGAGGTCGGCGAGATCGCCGGCGTGACGGAGGTAACCGTCGACCTGGCCAGCGGATCCCTCACAGTGGTCAGTGCCGCCGACGTGCCCTTCGCCGAGGTCGAGCGGGCGGTCGACGAGGCCGGCTACACGGTCGCCCCCGCGGACCGCGGTCAGGTCGTCGGCGGTCGGATGAGCTCGTAGCGCAGAGAGACGAAGTCCTCACCGTCAGGGACGACGCTGACCAGCCGCAGTCGGGGCGGGGTGATCCGGCGCGGGAGCAGCGGCGCCCCGCCGCCGAGGAACACCGACCCGACGCCCAGCATGATGTCGTCCAGCAGACCCTGATCGGCGAACTGACCCACCAGGTCCCCGCCGCCGACCAGCCAGACGTTCCTGCCCGCTGCCGCCTCGACCATCTCCGCGTGGACAGCAGCCACGTCCCCACGGACGAAGCGGAGGTCGCCCGGCACGGCAGGCAGCTCCCGGCTGCTGAACACCCAGGTCGGCTGCTCGTACGGCCAGGCCGCCCCCGTCTCCAGAAGATTCTCGTGATCGAGAATCCACTCGTAGGTGGTGGAGCCCATCGCCAGCGCACCGACCTCGGCGATGAACGCCGGATACTCCTGCTTGCCCTGCTCGGACTGGCGGAGGGCGAACAGCCAGCTGAGGGAGTTGTCGGGATCGGCGATGAAGCCGTCGATGCTGGTGGCGGTGTAGTACTGGGTGCGCGTCATCCCCGCAGGCTCTCAGGTCCCACCGACAGCGGCCCTGCGCGTACGGTCGGGTCATGGACGTGCAGACGATCGTGATCACCGGCGCCACTGACGGTCTGGGGCGTGCCGTAGCCCTCGACCTGGCCACCGCCGGACATCGGCTGATCCTGCACGGCCGTCGCCCAGAGGCTCTGGCCGATGTCCGCGACGAGGTGGCGGCCGCTGGGGGCACCGATCCGGCGATCGTCCGCGCCGACCTGTCCTCGCTGGCCGAGGTGCACGACCTGGCCGACCAGGTCACCGCCCTCACCGATCGGGTCGACGTGCTGGTGAACAACGCCGGCGTCGGTCCCGGTCCGGCGTCGGGCCAGAAGCGGCCACTGACCGTCGACGGCAACGAGCTGTGCTTCGCGGTCAACTACCTGGCCGCCTTCGACCTCACCCACCGGCTGCTGCCCGTGATCACCCGTCGGGTCGTCAACGTGGCCTCGCTGGGTCTGGCCCCGATCCAGTTCGATGATCTTGCTCTGCGAGGCGACTACGACGACTGGTGGCTGCCCTACAACCAGTCCAAGCTGGCCATGATCACCTGGGGCATGACCTTGGCCGATCGCCTTGATCAGGTGACGGTGAACAGCCTGCACCCGGGCACCTACATGCCGACGAAGATGGTTCTGGACAACGGGATCCCGCCGGTGCACAGCCTGGCGTCCGGGGTCGAGGCGACCACCAGACTGATCATCGACCCGGCGCTGGCCATGATCACCGGGCGGTTCTTCGACCAGCTGGTCGAGACCCGGTCCTACGTAGCCGACGCCTACGACCCGGACGTGCGGGAGCGGCTCTGGCGGGTCAGCCTCGAGCTGACTGGAGCGTCGGAACCGTGACATCCGCGGGGCTCACCGGCTCAACGGCGCGATGTGAACGTGACCATCGCCCTCGTGCCACGCGTTTGTCATGTGGTCAGGCCGCGACCGAGGTCCCGCCATCGCGATAGCGCGCCAGCGCCCGGTCACCGCGCCGTCCGACCGGCACCGCCTCCGTCGCCTTGGCCAGCCCGCGCGGCGGCATCCCGACGTAGATCGACTCCGCCCCCGCCGCCTGGAAGGTCTCGTGCCAGATACCGACCGCGCCCGGCGCCTTCCGGGCCTGCTGGTTGAAGCGGGTCCAGGCCGGGCGGTGCTCCGCGTCCGGCCGAGAGGCGTACGCGTACAGCTTCTCGTGGCTGTCCCAGTACATGACCAGCATCGGGCCGCCCTCTCCCAGCAGCAGCCGGTAGCCGAGCATCCCCGACTCCGGATCCTTGGACAGCTCGGACAGCATGCCAGGCATCGCGTTGAACACCGGCAGCCACAGGTCGGGCCGCCACCAGCGATTGATCCGCATCCCGATCAGGAAGACGACGAGCTCGCCGTCGTACGCGTGGGTTATTCGACCGCTCTCGATCCTTGTCATGCCCGCTCCTCAGATAGTTTGGATAGTGTAACTCGCCGCTACCTATTATTAGATAGTGATACTCTCCGTTGTCAAGAGGGTTCGGCCGACGAGGAGGACGATGCGCATCTCGGAACTGTCCCGGGTCAGCGGCGTCCCGGTGGCCACCGTCAAGTTCTATCTGCGGGAACGACTGCTGCCCGAGGGGCGGCTGACGTCACCGAACCAGGCCCAGTACGACGACACGCACGTGCAGCGGCTGCGGCTCATCCGTGCCCTGGTGGGCGTCGGTGGGCTCTCCCTGGCCGCGGTCAGGGAGGTGCTCACGCAGATCGACGAGCCGACCGGGCTGACCCTGGACCTGCTCGGCACGGCACACCGGGTGGTCGCCCCCGACCTACCCGACGACGTCGACCTCACCCCGGTGCTGGGTCTGCTGCGACGCTGGGGTTGGAACGCCTGCGCGGACGTGGTCGGCAACGACGACGAGTCCCGGATCGACGACGCGCTGGCCGCCCTGGCCGTCGCGCTGGGAGGGCTCGACGACGCGGGCTTCGAGGTGGACCTACCGAAGCTGGACCGCTATGCGGAGGCGATGATGCAGGTCGCCCGCACTGAGATCTCCGGGCTGCCCGTCGAGTCGGCCACCGCTGCCGTGCGCTATGTGGTGCTGGGCACCGTCCTGATCGAGCCGGTGCTGCTGGCCCTGCGGCGGCTGGCTCAGCGGGAGGCGTCGGCGGCACGGTTCCCGCTACCCGGCCCATGACGATCTTTTGGAGCGAAAACCACGTCACGTGTGGATAGCGGTGCAGAAGTCGGGCAGAGGGGTTGCCACAATCAGCGCATGACGATGCCGGGCCCGCTGGCCGCGCTGACCGATCCCGCCCGCGCCTTCATCGCCGCGCTGCCCAAGGCGGAGCTGCATGTGCACCATGTCGGGTCGGCCTCGCCGGCGATCGTCGCCCGGCTGGCCGAGCGGCATCCAGGCATCGTGCCGGCCGACCCGGAGCAGCTGGCCGACTACTTCCGATTCCGCGACTTCGCCCACTTCGTCGAGATCTACCTGTCGGTGGTCGACCTGATCAAGACCGGCGAGGATGTCCGGCTGCTCACCTACGAGGTCGCCGCCGAGATGGCCGGACAGTGCATCCGGTACGCCGAGCTGACCGTCACCCCGTACACCTCTGTGGTCCGCGGGATCGCCCCGGAGGAGTTCGTGGAGGCCATCGAGGACGCCCGGGTGGCGGCCGAGCGCGACTTCGGGATCGTGCTGCGCTGGATCTTCGACATCCCCGGCGAGCTCGGTCTGGAGGGCGCTGACGGCACGCTGAAGGTCGCCCTCGAGCACGGTCCGTCCGCGCTCGTCGGATTCGGGCTCGGCGGCCCCGAGATCGGCGTACCCCGGCCGCAGTTCAAGCCGTACTTCGACGCGGCGCGAGCAGCCGGGCTGCACAGCCTGCCGCACGCCGGGGAGACGACGGGGCCGGAGACGATCTGGGACGCGATCCGCGACCTGGGTGCCGAGCGGATCGGGCACGGCACCTCCGCCGTGGCCGATCCGACGTTGCTGAGCTATCTGGCCCAGCACCAGATCCCCGTCGAGGTGTGCCCCACCTCCAACGTGGCCACCGGCGCCGTTGTCGAGCTCAGCGCCCACCCGATCATCGCCATGGTCTCCGCCGGTGTCCGGGTCACAGTCAACAGTGACGACCCACCGATGTTCGCCACCACCCTGAACGGCGAGTACGCGGTCGCGGCCCGTCTGCTCGGCTTGGACGATGTCGGTGTCGGCAACCTCGCCAAGACGGCCGTCCGTGCCTCGTTCGCCGAGCGGTCGTACCAGGAGCGGCTGCTGACCGAGATCGACGCCTACATGTCCCGATCCGCCTGAGCACTGAGTATCCACACGCTTTCTCGCTCGGGCTGGTGCTTCTCGCGCTAGGTGCAACCCGAGCACGAAGCACGATCCCGAGCGAGAAGGGTGCCTGACCCGGGCTCAGAGGCGATGCCGGGTGCCCACCGGCTGCAGCTGGCTGAGCTCCTTGGGCGGCCCGAACGGGAACAGCTCCTCCCGGTCGGGCTTCTTCCACCAGAGCACGATGGCCACCAGCACGGCCACCTGCACCAACGGCGAGATCGCGTACCGGAAGACTCCGGACACCGCATCCAGCGGCATGCTCATCTCGACCGCCCGGCCCGGCACGTACGACAACGACAGCAGAGTGATCCGCAGCAGCATCATCCGATCGAGCTTGCTGGCGGCCAGCACGGCCAGCGGCAGCCAGGCGATCAGGTCGTACCAGGACAGGGTGTACATGGCGGTGGTCAGCCACGCCACCGACAGCACCAGCGAGGTCCGCAGGGCGACGGTCAGCGGGTCCAGCCTCGGGTCGGCGCCCCGCGGCAGGCCCGGCGCCGAGGTCCACGGCACCACCTTCGACAGCATCCAGGCGATGACCACCAACCCGGCGTAGGAGATGACGCCGACGACGATCTTGGCGACCCAGTCCTCCAGGAACAGGTTCAGCAGCAGGAACACCGGGTTGGCCCACGAGCCGACCGAGACGTACGAGCCGTTGCGCAGCACCTGGAAGAACGCCGCCGGCTGCCACACCACGTAGGCCAAGGTCATCGGGATGATGGTGCCCAGGCAGAGCAGGGCGGCCTTCTTGGGCTCCCGGCGGTACGCCCACAGCATCGCCAGACCCCAGAGTCCGATGCTGAGCTTGGCGCAGCCGGCCAGACCGATCCCGAGGCCGGCCACGAACGGGCTCTTCCGCATGAACATGAGGCCGGCCACCGCGAACATCACCGACAGCGCCTCGTTGTGCGCGGCGGCCACGACGGCCCAGATCAGCACCGGGTTGCACACCGTCAGCAAGGCCGCGCGGGCCTGTCGCCGCTTGTCCCCGTGAGCGAGCTGCACGATGCCGGCGCAGGCGATGACAAATGGCACCACCGTGATCACCTGCAGCCAGAACACGATGTCGTGCATGTTCTCGCCGCCGAGGTAGTTGGCGAACCACTGCAGCCAGGACGTGATCGGCCCGTACACGCTGGGTGTGTCCCACCACGGCTGCTCCGTCCAGCGGAGCACCGGATCGAACTGGCCGCGGAAGATCTCGGCCGGGGTGATCTCGTACGGGTTGCGGCCGATCATCTGGAGCCGGCCGTAGCCGGCGTACATCAAGATGTCCGCGCTGGTCAGCGGCGGCACCAAGATCGTCGTCAGGCTGAGGACGGTGCCCAGGCCGAAGATCCTGCGGGGGTTGGGCAGCCAGCCACCGGCCAGCGCGCGGATCCCGATCCACAGGCCGAGCGCGCCGGCGAGGATGATCATCCAGACCAGGACGGTGACGACCCACTCGTTGGGCTGGACGATGCCGGCCGGGAGGTACCAGGGCGGCAGCAGGCTGTCCCGCGGTCCCAGGGTGAGCGTGACCACCGACGGCCCGAGGAAGCCGGTGATCAACGTGATCACCGTCGCCGAGATGATCAAGCCGATCGCGTACCGGTGATCACGGTGCCAGACACTCGGGGCGTACCGCTGGATCGGCGGGTGCGCGGGGTTGTGACCGGTGACGTGATGGTGCGGGCGCGGCCCCTTCTGCCCAGAGTCGCTCCCGTCGTCCTCGCGGCGGTTCATCCGCGGAGCTTGTCGATCAGCCCACGGAACCCGCCGGACTCCTTGAGATCGGCGAGTCCGTGCTGCACCAGTCCGCGGGCGGCCAAGGCCCGGGTGACGTCCTTGAGCACGAGCGCCCGATCGAGCCGGGCGGCCAGACCTGAGGAGTCCGCGGGCTCGTCGAGGTCCACCTCGACCTCCCGGACCCGCAGTCCGGCGCGCAGGATGTCGATCGTCATGCCGACATCGGCGCCGTCACCAGCGGCCAGCGGACTGGCTAGCTCGTAGGCCCGGCGGGTCAGGCAGCGGTTGGTGGCCAGCGGGCTGCGCGGGGTCCAGCCGGCCAGCTCGGCGATGCCGCGGGCGGCGGCGGTCTCGACCAGATCGTGGTCGGCGCTCCCACCGGTCGGTCGGGGCCGGATGGCGATCGCGAGGTCGGCCCGCTCGGTGACCACGGGCCCGATCAGGTGCTGGGAGTGCGACGCCGATGCACCGAGGTTGGCGTCGAGCAGCAGGATGGTGCCGCACTCCGGGCGCCTGTCCCGCTGCTCCAGCACTCCCAGTGCGTTGACCGCCGACTCGATGGCCGCCGCCCGGCCCCGAGCCCGCTCGTGGGTGGCGATGATGGCGCCCGAGGCGGCCGCGTAGCTCGCCGTCTCGTCGCTGCTGGCGTCGTCGGTGACGATCACGATGTCGACGCCGGGCAGCGACCGAGCCGCGGTCACGGTCGCCTGGATCTGCTCCGCCGCGTCCCTGGCGGGGATGATGCAGGCGACGCGGGGGAGACTCACGGGAAAACCTTAGGCGATACCCCCGCGACGGCCCTCCCAGCGAGCTACCGCTGCCGCGGCGACAGCAGGATCGTCGGTGGTGATTCCGCTCACCCCACGGCTCAGGCACCAGGTGACGTCCCGAGCCTTGTTGACCGTCCAGACGTGGACCTCGTGACCACGGGCCAGCACCCGGTCGATGTAGCCGGGATCCTGGCGGAGCAGCAGGTAGTCCGGGCTGACCGCCCCGACGCCGTCCGGCAGGTGACCGTCGCGCCACTCGCCCAGGTCGATCTCGAGCAGAAGGGTGCGCGGCAGGTCCGGCAGCACCTGCGCGGCTCGGTCCAGACCCGGGAGGAAGAAAGAGATGATCCGCACCGGGCTCCCGGACGCCGTCCAGCCGTACGGCTCCAGCAGAGCCGCCACGCCGTCCTCCACCGCCGTCCCGCGCGGGTTGGGGTGCTTGGTCTCGATGGCCAGGCTCACGTCGACCCCGCGTGCGCGGGCACCGGCGGTGAGCTCGAGGAGCTCGGCCAACGTGATCAACGTCCGCTGGTCGGCGCGAGGCCGACGCACCTTCCAGGAGCCGAAGTCGAGCGTCTGCAGGTCCGCCAGGGTCCGCTCGTACGCCATGCCCCGGCTGGTCGAGGTCCGGTTGACCGACAGGTCGTGCAGGCAGATCAGCTGATCATCACCGGAGAAGTGGACGTCGCACTCCAGTCCCAGCGGCTGGCCGGTGCGTTCGGCCCAGTCGATGGCCGCCTGATAGGCGGCGCGGGTCATCTCCGGTTCCTTCGCCGAGTAGCCGCGGTGGGCGTAGATCATCACCACGGTCTCCACCCTGCCGTACGCCGCCCGGCCGGAGGACGAGCCCCCTGCAGGCCTGGATTCAGCCCTCTCGAGCGCGGATCCGGAGCTCGAGCCGCCCCAGCACGACCATCAGGATCGCCGCCACCGCGATCGCCGCGACCGAGGAGCCCAGCCAGACGGGCGGGGTGAAACCGACCGTGTCGTCCAGCCGCAGCCAGAAGTCGGACCAGATCGGCACCGCGCCGGGATAGATCATCTGGTACGCCACGAAACCGCCCGCCCAGGCCACCACCGGCGACCAGCGCAGCTTCGACGACGCACTGACATCCCAGCGCTGGCCGCTGACCAGCAGGAAGTCCGCGGCGGCGGCGGCGAATAGGGGCACGAACACCGAGCCGATCAGGAACAGGAACGACTGGTACTGGCTGAAGTCCAAGAACCCGGCCAGCAGGGTCGCGATCACACCGATCACCACGGCGACGATGCGCCGGTCGAGGTTCGGGGCGATGTTCTGGACCGACATCGTCGTGGAGTAGACGTTGGCGAAAGCCTCGTCCACCTCGTCGGTCAACAGGATCCCCAGAGCCACTGCGCCGGCGGGCAGAGCTACGAGGGCGGCGATCACGTCGGTCGCCCCGAGGTGCGCCACCGCGAAGACGCCCAACGAGTAGTACGCGATCGCGGCCATCCCGTAGCCGAGCGACGACCCCCAGAAGGCGGCCTTCCTCGTCTGCGAGTGACGGCTGTAGTCGGCGGCGAGCGGCGCGAACGAGACGACGCCGGCCACGGCGAGGTCGACCGCGGGCCAGAAACCCAGCACAACGTCCTGCGGGATCGGCTGCCGCGGCTGCAGCAGCACCTGGGCGAACAGCACGACGGACGCGACGAGCACCAGCCAGACCATCACCTTGCGCAGCAGCCGGACGCTACCGAGCGGACGTACGGCCATCGCGGTCGCCACCGCTCCCCCGAGGAGGACGAACGGCCAACGCCACTCGTCGCCCAGGATCGCCGCTGCCGCCGCCGCGATCACGATGATCTCCATCGTCGCCCAGCCGATGTTCTGGCAGATGTTGAGGACGGTCGGGACGACGGAGCCGCGGCGACCGAGCAGGCCCCGGAGGGAGACCATGGCCGGGGCGCCGGTGGTGGCACCGAACAGGGCCGACGTGCCGAGCAGGCCCGCGCCGATCGTGCAGCCCACCACGATCGCCACGATGGCCAGCCACATCGAGCCGGTGGTGGCGGCGACCAGGGCACCGGTGAGCGGTCCGAACAGGCTGATGCCGAGATTCGCCCACATGGCGAACTGGTCGAAGAACCGCAGCGGTCGCGGCGGCTCGGTGGTGAGGACGATCGGAGCCTCTTGCCTCGGCTTCCGGTCGGTGCGATCCCCAGCGGTGACGGAGGTGGACGTAGCCATCGGCGGTTAACCCTCCCTACGCCGGCATTACCCGGTCAGGTTCGGTCGGTCGGCGGACCCGCGGCCCCGTGGGACCTGCACTCCGCCCTCTCAGCCCACCACGTGGTGTGAGCTCCCGAAGTTGTCGTTGACGCCCAACCTAGCGCGGTCGGCCGCGAGCACAGCAGCTGCCCGACCGCTGACCCCCGCCCAGCACAGCCACTCCGGGAGGTCAGGCGACGACTGGCTTGCCCTCGGCCACCCAGCCGTAGACCCCGCCGTCGAGGTTGACGGCGTTCACGCCCTGCTGGATGAGGTACTGCGCCACCCGCTCGGATCGGGCTCCCACCGCACAGACGCAGACGACGTGCTCGCCGATCTCGTCCAGCCGGCTGACCACCTGATCCATCGGGATGTGCACGGAGCCGTCGATGCGGCCCTGAGCCCACTCCTCATCGGTGCGTACGTCCAGCAGCATCCAGCCGTCAGCCAGCTTGGCGGCGACCTCGGTGGGCGTGATGGTGGGAGTCTCGTCGAACACGTCTCGAGGGTAGTGCGGCGACTCGGAGCCCTCGAGGCCGCCGCTACTTCAGCAGCCGTGACATCCGTCGATCGGCCAGCTTCTTGCCGCCGGTCTGACAGGTCGGGCAGTACTGCAGCGACGAGTCGGCGAACGAGACCTCCGCGATCGTGTCGCCACACACCGGGCACTTCTCGCCCGTGCGACCGTGTACCCGCAGCCCGGACTTCTTCTCCCCCTTGAGGTCCTTGGCGGCCAGTCCCTCGGCCCGTTGGATGGCCCCGATCAGCTCGTACTGGATCGCCTGGTACAGGGTGGTCAGCTCGGCGGGCGACAGCGACGACGCCGGCTTGAACGGACTCATCTTCGCGACGTGCAGGATCTCGTCGGAGTACGCGTTGCCGATGCCGGCGATGACGCGCTGGTCCTTGAGCACTCCCTTGAGCTGCGCGCGCCCAGCCTTGCGGAGCAGCGCTGCCAGCGCCGCCTCGTCGAAGTCGCCGGCCAACGGATCCGGTCCGAGGGTGGACACGTGCGGGATCTCGGCCGGGTCGTTCACCACGTAGACGGCCAGCTTGCGCTGGGTGCCGGCCTCTGTCAGGTCGAAGCCGGAGCCGTCATCCAGGTGCAGCCGCATCGACAGGGGACCGCGGCCTGCCTTGGGCGCGGCCGTCGGCTGCTCCTCCTTCCAGCGCAGCCAGCCGGCCCGGGCCAGGTGGAAGACCAGGTGCAGGCCCTGCGCCGAGACGTCGAGGAACTTCCCGTGCCGGGCGACGCCATCGATCTCCAGTCCGTAGATCGCGGACGGCGGCGGGTCATAGGTCTTCAGCGCGCTGAACGCGACCACGTCGATCCGGGTGATCGTCCGCCCGACCAGCTTGTCGGTGAGGAAGACCCGGAGCGACTCCACCTCGGGCATCTCGGGCATGCGCCCATTATGTGCCGACGGCCGACAACAGTGGCCTGATGCATGCGCCGAGTGCCGTGGCCTGAGCCTGTCGGAGGCCGTACGACGGTCAGCTGCCCTTGACAAGCTCAGGGCACGTCGAGGCCCTTCGACAGGCTCAGGCCGCGAATCAGCTGGTGCTGCGGTGCACCTGCTTCACCCCTACCCACAGACCCGCGGCGCAGGTCAGCACCGCGGCCAGCACCGCCCAGCCGATGGCCGGATCGGTGAACGAGCCGGAGAACAGCGCCCGCTCCGCGTTCACGATGTAGGTGAGCGGGTTGAACGCGCCGACCACCTGCATCCAGCGGGGCCCGTTCTCCAGCGGCAGCATCATCCCCGACAAGATCAGCAACGGGAACAACAGCGACTGCTGCACCGCCCAGAACATCCACTCCCGCTTGCGGGAGGCGATGGCCAGCGCGTACGAGAACGCCCCCATCCCCACCCCGAACACACCGAGCAGCAGCAACCCGGCGATCACGTGCAGCGGATAGAGCACGAACCCGAACGGGATGGACACCACCACGATCAGCGCGGCCTGGACGACCAGCGGGGCCAGCTCCTTCAGAGCTCGCCCGATCAGGATCGCCGACCGCCGCAGCGGGCTGGCCAGCACCCGCTCGTACGACCCGAGCGAGATCTCGAAGAGCAGGTTCGACCCCGCCGCGCCGGTGCCGAACAGGCAGATCATCACGATCACCCCCGGCAGGAACCACTGCAGCGGCGACTGCCCGCCGAGCGCCTCCGGGGTGACCGAGCCGCCGAGCAGCGGACCGAACAGGCCGAGGAACACCAACGGCTGCACCAAGGAGAAGATCAACGAGAACGGGTCGCGCAGCACCAGCCACATCTCGCGCATGAACACGGCACCGACATCACCGACCAGGGATCCCCCACGATCCACCATCGCTGCGTCGCCGGCGATCACCGCTGTCCCACTCACGCCGCCACCTCCACGTCCTCGCGCAGACTGCGCCCGGTCAGGGACAAGAACACGTCGTCCAGCGTCGGCACCCGGACGTCGGCGGCCCGCACCTCGATCCCCGACGCATCGAGCTCACGCAACAGCATCGGCAACAGCTGACGACCCTGGTCGAAGCGGCCACTGACCGCCACTCCCAGCGGGTCGACCGCCTCGCCGACCTCGACGCCGCGCAGGCCCAACGCCGCCCGCGTCGGCTCGACCTCGGACCCGTCGACGACCACCGTGACCAGGTCTCCGGCGAGGTTGCTCTTCAAGGCCGCGGCAGTGTCATCGGCGATGATCTCACCGTGGTCGATGACCACCACCCGCTCGGCCTCGGCATCGGCCTCCTCGAGATAGTGCGTGGTGAGCACGATCGTGGTGCCCAGCTCGGCCCGCAACGCCCGGATGTGGGCCCAGAGGTTGGCCCGGTTCTGCGGGTCCATCCCGGTGGACGGCTCGTCCAGGAAAAGCAGCTTCGGCGAGTTCATCAACCCGAGCGCGACGTCGAGCCGGCGCCGTTGACCGCCGGACAGCGACCCGACGGTTCGCTTCTCCAGGCCGGTCAGATCGAGGCTGGCGACCAGCTCGGCCGCTCGCTTGCGGGTCTGCTCGGCCGGCAGCCCGTAGAACCGACCCTGCGAGTGCAGCTCGTCGAGCACCCGGAAGCTGTGGCCGCCGCCGTTGCCCTGTCCGATGTAGCCGATCCGTGACCGCACCAGCGCCGGCTGGGCGACGATGTCGGCGCCGGCCACCTCCGCCGTGCCCGAGGTCGGCGGCAGCAGGGTCGTCAGCATCCGCAGGGTGGTCGTCTTGCCGGCTCCGTTGGGCCCGAGGAAGGCCACCAGCTCCCCCGGGTCGACATCGATGTCGACGCCCTTGACGGCGTCGACAGTCTCTTTCTTGCTCCGAAACTGCTTGCGCAGCTGACGGGTGTGGATCACGCTCGTCCCTTCCGAACCCGGCTTCGGCTCACCGACCCGACGCCAGTGATCTCCGTACGCCGTACCGAGTACCATCACCATACACTGTACGGAGAAGCACTGACACTCTCTTTTCTCGAGCGGAAGAGCGATGACCGAGCCAGCCGACACCGACTCACCAGACACCGAATCAGCAGATGGACATCCGGACGACGCCGGGGCCGTCGACACCCAGGCCGCCCGCCGGGTGATCGAGCTGCTGTGGGATCCACCGGCCGCTCTCCCGACCCGCGGGCCACGACCGAAGATCAGCCTTGACCAGATCATCGCCGCCGGTATCGAGCTGGCCGACGCCGACGGCCTGGCCGACCTGTCGATGCGCAAGGTCGCCGGCCGGCTCGGGGTCGGCACGATGTCGCTCTACACCTACGTGCCGGGCCGCGACGAGCTGCTGGAGCTGATGGTGAACCGGGTACACGATGAGCTCGACCTGCCGGGGCCGGATCTGCCGTGGCGAGCGAGCGTCGAGCAGCAGGTGGCGGAACGATGGCAGCTGTACGAGCGCCACCCCTGGCTGCTGGACCTCAACATGGCCAGGATGCCGGTGGGACCGCACGTGCTGGACGCCGACGAGGCGCTCTACGCGGCCCTGTCCCGCTCCGGGCTCCAGGGGGCCGGCATCGTGTCCGCGACGAACCTGATCATCTGGCAGCTGTTGGGCGCGGCCCGCTCCCAGATCATCGAGGCCGACGAGACCCGCCGGACGGGAACCTCGGCCGAGGCCTACTGGAACTCGCGGGCCAGCTTCTGGGAGACCTACTTCGACTACGCGCGTTACCCGACCATGGCCGCCATCTGGGATGCCGGCGGCTTCGACGACGAGCAGGCACACGCCTTCGACCGGCAGCTGCGGCGGCTGCTGGA
>DASQLI010000079.1:0-6403 GCA_035630075.1 Microlunatus sp. | reverse complement strand
GCGTCTCGTAGGTGCTCATGCTGGCGGCGAGCAGCCGTTCCGCGTAGGCCTCTGCCGTGCTCATGTGATGCCCTCCTCGGTCGATCCGGCGTCGATGGGTGAACGGTGGACGGAGACTCGGGCAGAACGTCGGCCGCCCGGTGGCGAGGACTCAGTGAGGGTGGCCGACGACGTTGAGACGTTGCCGTCCGGCGCGCGGACGAAGAAGCGAGTCGGACCCCATTCCTCGGTGGACAGCGGGTGGACAATCTCGTACCCACGCTCACACGCACCGGCGTAAGTCGCCTCGACGTCGTCGACCAGAACCGAGACCACTGGGTTCACGGGCGCGGCGGCGTCCTGGGTGACCAGCTGCACGCAGCTGCCGGTCTCGGCCGAGGTGTCGCGGGCTACCCAGCCGAGGTTGAACTCCTCGTCCGACAGCTCGAGGTAACCGGTGTAGAAGTCCCGAGCGGCGGCCAGATCGGGCACCCGCAGGTCGGCGATGATCTTGGTGACCCGCATCATCGGATGCCCTCCATCAGCCGGCTGATCGGCTTGCGGCAAGCGAACAACGCGACACCGACCACAATCGAGGCACTGCCGAGGAACGCGAAGTACGGAACCTCGTCCTCGGGGTTGTAGAAGGCGGCCAGCGAGCCGGCCCCCGCCGTGCCGACGGCGATCGACAGGAAGAAAAGCGCGATCATCTGGGTATGGAACGCCTTCGGCGCCAGCTTGGTGGACAGCGACTGGCCGACGGGTGACAGGCACAGCTCCGCGATCGTGAAGAGGAACAGGATGAACACGATCCACAGCAACGGGGTGCTGTTGGGCCCGCCGTTGGCGTAGGGGAGGAAGAGCAGGAAGGCGATGCCCATCACGACTGTGCCGATGGCGAACTTGATCGGGGTGGAGGGCTGGCGCGGCCCGAGCTTGGTCCACATGCTGGCGAAGACACCGGCGAAGATGATGATGAAGATCGGGTTGATCGACTGGACCCAGCTGGGCGGCATCGGCCAGCCGAACAGGTTGAGGTCGAGGCGCTGCTCGGCGTAGATGGCGATCACGCTGAATTGCTGCTGAAACAGCGACCAGAAGATCGCCGACGCGATGAACATCGGAATGAACGACTGGACCCGGTGCCGCTCGATCGTGTCGATGTTCTTACTGGTCAGCATGATCGCGAACAGGGCGACGGCGGCGGCGAAGGTGATGCCGACGACGATCGTGGACAGCCGAGCCGCGGTGATCACTCCCACCAGCGACAAGACCGCGACCAGCAGCACGACGCCGAGCGCGATCAACCCGTAGCGCATCCGGCCTGCGCGATCGAGCGGGTTGGTGACCTCGTGACCTGCGTCACCGATGGTGCTGCGGCGCATCAGCAGGTACTGGGTCAGACCGATCGCCATCCCGATGGCCGCCAGCCCGAAGCCCCAGTGGAAGCCCTGCCAGCCCCAGATGAGACCAGTGAGCAGCGGCCCGAAGAGGGCGCCGAGATTGACCCCCATGTAGTAGATCGAGAAGCCGCCGTCGCGGCGCTCGTCGTCGGGGGCGTACATGTCGCCCAGCACCGAGCTGGTGGTGGCCTTCAGCGTGCCCGAGCCGAGCGCGATGCAGATCAGCCCGACACCGACTCCGCCCAGACCGGGGAAGATCGCCAGCGAGAGGTGGCCGCACATGATCAGCACCGCAGCGCCCGTCAGCGTGTGCTCGGCACCGAACAACCGGTCGGCGACCCAGGAGCCGAGGATGGCGCTGAGGTAGACCAGTCCGCCGTACGCGCCGACGATCGAGGTAGCCGTACCCTCCGGCAGTCCCAGCCCACCGGCGGTGACGGAGTAGTAGAGGTAGTAGATGAGGATCGCCTGCATCCCGTAGAAGCTGAACCGCTCCCACATCTCGACGCCGGCGAGGTTGGCCAGCCCCCAGGGATGGCCGAAGAACGTTCGGTGCTCGGACTGCGACTCGGTGGTAGTGCTCATCAAGACCTCCTCGGTTCAGTCGATGCCCGGCTGCTCGACACCTCGGACAAGGTATCGCTGAAGGCAGACGAAGATCAGCAGCACCGGCAGGGTGGCGACCGTGGCGCCATCGAGGTGAGCGCGGGCAGCACCAGCCTGGATGCACGTTAGTTTGGACCCCGACAGTCGAACTCGGCAGTCGAATGGGAGGCAGGTATGAGAGCACTGCAAATCGGTGCCTACGGCGGGCCTGAGCAGCTGAAGATCGCTGAGGTGAGCGAGCCGCACGCCGGGGCGGGCGAGATCCGGATCAAGGTGGTCGCCGCGAGCATCAACGCGTTCGACGGCAAGGTGCTGGGCGGGATGATGTCGGGCGGGAAGCCGCTGACCGAACCGGTCGGACTCGGCTTGGATGCGGCCGGAGTGGTCGACGAGATCGGCGAGGGCGTCGACGGGGTACGGGTCGGCGACGAGGTGTTCGGTCTGGGCCGGCAGACGCAGGCCGAGTACGCGGTGCTGACCGAGTGGGCCCACAAGCCGTCCTCCCTGGACTGGGGCGTCGCCGGATCCGCCGGGACCGTGGTCGAGACGGCCACCCGCGGACTCGATCTGCTCGGCGTCGGTGCCGGCTCGACCGTGCTGGTCGACGGCGCCTCCGGCGGAGTCGGGGCGGTGGCCGTCCAGATCGCCAGAGCTCGCGGTGCCACGGTGATCGGCAGCGCCAGTGCGTCGAACGCCGGTTATCTGCACGAGATCGGCGCCCTACCGGTGACGTACGGCGACGGACTGAGACAGCGGGTCGAGCAGCTGGGGGTGGGCCATGTCGACGCGGTGTTCGACGTCGCCGGCAAGACCCCGATCGCCGACCTGATCGCGCTGGTACCCGAGCCCGGCCAGGTCGTCACGATCGCCAACTTCGCTGCCGGTGAGTCCGGTGCGCGGGTCACCGGCGGCGGTGAGATCGACAAGACGGCGGCGCTCGTCGCCGGAGCGCGGATGCTCGAACAGAGCCAGCTGGTGATCAAGATCCAGACGTTCCCGCTGGACCGGGCCGCCGAGGGCTACCAGCAGGTCCTGTCCGGGCACACTCGCGGCAAGGTGGTGCTGCTGCCCTAGGCTCGACGCGTGAGCAGGGCGGAGATCGGGATCATCGGTGGATCGGGCTTCTACACGTTCCTTGACGATCCGGAGTCCGTCGAGGTGCAGACACCGTTCGGCGAGCCCAGCGCACCAGTGGCAGTCGGCCGGCTGTCCGGTCGCGCGGTCGCCTTTCTGCCTCGTCACGGGACGAAGCACCAATTCCCACCGCACCGGGTGAACTACCGAGCCAACCTGTGGGCCCTGCGTTCAGTGGGCGTCCGGCAGGTGCTCGCCCCGTCAGCCGTCGGCTCGCTCAGGCCAGACCTCGGACCGGGCACCATCGTGGTACCTGACCAGGTGGTTGACCGCACCTGGGGACGGGCGCACACCTTGTACGACGAGGTCGGCCCGGTGGTGCACGTCTCGTTCGCCGATCCCTACTGCCCGCGCGGTCGTCGGGCGGTGATCGGAACCGGTGGCGGTGTGCTGGGCGGCCAGGCGGTCGATGGCGGCACTCTCGTGGTGGTCAACGGCCCCCGCTTCTCCAGCCGGGCCGAGTCGACCTGGCACGCCGGCCAGGGCTGGACCGTGGTCGGGATGACCGGCCAGCCCGAGGCGGCGATCGCTCGCGAGCTGGCTCTGTGCTTCACCAGCGTCACCTTGGTCACCGACCTCGATGCGGGGGTCGAGGGCGGAGAGTCGGTCACCCATGCCGAGGTGATGGCGAAGTTCGCAGCTAATCTCGATCGACTGAAGGAGCTGCTGGCGGCGGCGGTGGCTGAGCTGCCGCCGTACCAGCCCGACGACGAGGCGAGCTGTGTCTGCCGACGAGCGCTCGATGGGCTGACTTTGCCCTTCGACCTACCCTGAGTCCTCGTGCCCTCCGCCCTGCCTGCCGGCGATCCCGCACCCGCTGACGGGTCGCTGCCGGCGGCGTCGCTGAGCGAGGTGGGGGACCGGCCGCTGGGCATCTACCTGCATGTGCCGTTCTGCCGGACCCGGTGCGGCTACTGCGACTTCAACACCTACACGCCGCGTGAGCTGCTGGGCGGTGCTGGTTCGGACGATCTGTCCGAGACCGGGGACGCGTACTTGGCGGCGGCTCTGGCCGAGATCGACCTTGCCGGCCGGGTGCTGGGGTCGTACGCACCGCGGGTGTCGACCGTCTTCGTCGGTGGCGGCACCCCCACCCTGCTGCCCGCGTCGGACCTGGTTCGGCTGCTGGATCGGATCCGGGAGGTGTTCGGGCTGACCGCGGATGCCGAGGTGACCACCGAGGCCAACCCGGAGTCGGTGACGCCGGAGTCCCTGGCCGCGCTTCGAGCGGGCGGCTTCACCCGGATCTCGTTCGGCATGCAGTCGGCCGTCGCGCACGTGCTGGCCACCTTGGACCGGGTGCATTCACCTGGTCGCCCGGTCGCCGCCGTCACCGAGGCGCGCGCTGCGGGGTTCGACCAGGTCAGTCTTGATCTCATCTACGGGACGCCGGGGGAGTCGCTCCTCGACTGGCGGAACAGCCTGGAGGTGGCGCTGGGCGCCGCACCCGACCACGTGAGCGCGTACGCCCTGATCGTCGAGGAGGGCACCAGGATGGCGACGCGAGTGCGGCGCGGTGAGCTGCCGCTGCCGGACGACGACGACCTCGCCGACAAGTACCTGCTCGCCGAGGAGATCCTCACCGGGGCCGGCTTCAGCGCGTACGAGGTGTCGAACTGGTCCGCCCGACCCGACGCCGCCTGCCGCCACAATCTGGGCTACTGGCGAGGGGACCACTGGTGGGGGATCGGTCCCGGCGCCCACAGCCACGTGGGCGGGACCCGTTGGTGGAACGTGAAGCACCCTGCCGCGTACGCCGGCCGGCTCGCCGCCGGAGAGTCGCCGGCCCAGGCCCGGGAGATCCTGACCGCCGACGACCGCCGGCTGGAGCACGTGCTGCTGGAGATCCGGCTGGCCGAGGGGATGCCCCTGGATCGGCTCTCCTCGCGTGGGCGAGGCCGGCTCGACGACCTCGCGGCACGGTCGCTGGTGGTGGTCACGGATGATCGACTGCGGTTGACGCTGACGGGTCGACTGCTGGCCGACGCGATCGTCCGTGAGTTGGTCGACTGAGGTTCACCTTCTGGGGTAGCGAGGATCGACAACGGCGTCGGGTTGGAGAACGACGAGCATGGTGTGCCGGTCTGGACCTGCAGATCTCTATCTGCGTCCTGGGTGGAGCTGTGGCCGCAGCTGCGTCGGCTCGGGTGAACGTTCGCTGCCGGGCGGTCTCTCAGGCACTCTCTCTCAGGTCAGTGACAAGACGTGCCGCGCGATGGCGGTGTCGAGCGGGCTCATCTCGTCGGTCACCGGGTCGCAGGGCTGCCACCAGCGGAAGTCTTCGATCTCCGAGTTGGTGATCAGCCGCGGTGAATGATCAAGATCGGTACGGAAGATCGCCAACGTCTCGAGCCGGTCGGGGTTCACCAGCCGGAAACCAGCCAGCACGGCAAACTTCAGAACGGCGTCCACGATGCCGGTCTCCTCGAACAGCTCTCGCTGGGCCGCCTCGCGCCAGGTCTCGCCGAACTCCAGTCCCCCCCGGGGATCTCCCCCTGCTTGCGCCAGCTGTCGAACCCGAGCAGCACCAGGCCACGGTGCAAGACCACTACCAGTGACGCCGGGAGTGCGACCTCTTCGGAGAGGTGGCTCAGCTCTGTCTCCTGCGCCGAGCGCAGGTCGAGCAAGACATTGCCGAAGCGATCGTGGAGCATGTCGAGAACCTAGCCGTACGGATCTCGTGACGGTAGCGATTTCTCACCTGGGTTGATGATCCGGGGTGCGAGCGGGGCTGATTCCAAGGTGAACATCGTGGTCATCGGTGTTTGCCGATCGCAGCGGTCGTCGACAGCGTGCTGGCCCACGCCACCGGTTTGGGCTGTCCAGCTCCTGCCAGCGAGAGACCCACGACGGGGCCGCGAGGCCAGGAACCTTCCGCACACAGACTTGTTCGGAGATGGCACCCACCGGTCGGTTTCGCTATTCCGCTCAGGCGTGCCGATGGCCGCTACGGACCTGTGGTGTGTGGCGGTCGGCGTGATCTTGGTTCGGGATCTGCTGGTGGCGGGAGTGCCACTAGCAGATCTCGGTCGAGCTTGATCTGGACGAGTTGATCTTGGTCGACTCCGTGATTTTGGCCGGTGGACGTCAGCTCGAGCTGTCGAGTGAATCCGGCGCCGGGTCCGGTGGATCCGGCGGATCCGGGTCGGATAGGTCGGGTTCGTCGAAGTCGAGGGGGAGGTTGACGTCGAGGGGCTGGTTCGGGTCCCAGTTGCTGATGATGATCCGATGGTTCATGATCGGCCGTTGCTGCGGGTCGATCCATCTCGGCGGTATCCAGA
>DASQLI010000078.1:0-2047 GCA_035630075.1 Microlunatus sp. | reverse complement strand
CCGCGATCAGCGCCAGCGTCAGACCGATGCCGAAAGCGACGAGCAGCATCACCGCTGAGGCCAGCAGCGGCTCGGCACCGGCGGTGAAGATCCGGCTGAGCAGGTCACGGCCCAGGGGGTCGGTGCCCAGCCAGTGCTCGGCCGACGGCAGGGCCAGCCGGTTCGCAAGGTCCTGCTCGGCGACGTCGTACGGCACCCACAGGGGTGCCGTCAGCGACGCGACGATCATGAAGACGAGCCAGAAGGCGCCGAACATGCCGCCCGGGCGGCGCAGGAAGTAGGGCAGCCCATGACGACGCTGGGTGGGAGGGACGGGCTCGGTCGCGGCGTCGTCAGCTGCGTCCAGGGGCAGCACACTCATGAGGTACGCACCTTCGGGTCCAGCGCCGCGACGACGAGGTCGAGCAGCAGGTTGGTGACGACGACGACGACGGTGGCCACGACCACGACGCCGATCAGGGCGGGGATGTCGCTGGAGGCCGCGGCGAACTGACCGGCCTGACCCAGCCCCGGTAGCGCGAACAGGTTCTCGATGATCACCGAACCGCCGAAGAGGGCGATGAACTGGATGCCCAGCACGGACACCACCGGGAGGCTGGCGAAGCGCAGTGCGTGCACGTAGCGGATCCGCCACTCAGGCGTGCCCATCGCGCGCAGGGTGCGGATGTGCTCCTGGGCGAGTGCCTCGCGCATACCGGCGTTCGCGGTCCGGGCGATGATCGCGGCCCCGCCGACGGTCAGCGTCAGGATCGGGATCGCCAGACTGGTGAACCAGCCGAGCGGGTCGAAGGTGAACTCCACGTAGCCGGTCGCCGGGAACCAGCCCAGCTGCAGGGACAGGAGGTAGACCAGGAGGATGCCGACCCAGAACGCCGGCAGGGAGAGCGCCACCCCGCTGCTCGTGGTGATGAACCGGCTCAGCCGGCCCCCGCGGACTGCGGCGGTGACGCCCAGGACCACTCCCACGATTCCGGAGAGGATCGTGGCGAACAGGGCGATGGAGGCAGTGACGGGTACCCGGTCGGCGAGGTCTGCCGCGATCGAGCGGCCGTCGATGAGCGACGTCCCCAGGTCGCCCTGGACGAGGTTGCCGAGGTAATCGAAGAACTGGACGATCAGCGGGCGGTTCCAGCCCAGTGCCTCGTTCTCCGCGGCGATCTGCTCCGCCGTGGCGCCGGGTCCGAGGCGGACCGCGCCGGGAGTCGAGTCACTGACGTGCACCAGCAGGAAGCTGATCACTACCGCGGCCAGGATCGTGCCGACCGCCAGGGCCAGCCGCCGTGCGACGTAGGCGAACATCTCGTAGTCCTTGTCGTGCGCAGGTGGACCGGGCGGGGTGGAGCGGGTGGCCGGTGGCCGCGGATTCCTCCGCGGCCACCGGCCGTCGGTATCAGCTCGCCGGCGTGATCTCCGAGAGCACGAGGTACGTGTTCGCGCCGGCGAAGGCCGGCTCGCTCACCTTGTCGGCGTTGAAGCCGACGTAGGTGAAGTCCTCGTAGACCGGGATGTACCAGGCGTTCGCGGTGATCGCCCGGTTGAGGTCGGTGAGCGCCTGCTCCTGGACGTCACCGGTCGCACCGAGGGCGGCCCCGAGGGACGCCTCGATCTCCGGCTCCTTGGCCTGCTGGATGTTCATGAAGCCGCCGTAGACGACACCGGCGATGAAGCCCTGCGGCTGCGCGCCGACGGCGAACGGACCCCAGAGCATCGGGTCGGTGTTGACGGCGGCGAACAGCTGGTCGGTCGACGTGGCGATCACGAAGTTCATCGTGATCCCGACCTCGGCCAGCTGGCTCTGGATGGCGATCTGGTCCTCGTCGGGCTGGCCGAGCACGGTGATGTTGAAATCGAAGCCATCGGGGAAGCCGGCCTCGGCGAGCAGCTCCGTGGCCTTGTCCGGGTCGTAGCCGAACTCCTCGTCCAGGGCCGGGTCGAAGCCCGGAGCGCCCTCCGGGAACAGCTGGGACGTCGCGCGGGCCCCCTCGTGGAGATCGGTCACCAGCGACTCACGGTCGATGGCGTAGCCGATTGCGAGCCGGGCCGATTC
>DASQLI010000077.1:0-17663 GCA_035630075.1 Microlunatus sp. | reverse complement strand
CGCGAGCTCAGGGGATCGACGCAACGCTCGATCCTGAAGGCGGGTGTCTTGTGACTGCTCATGCTTCTCGTGTAGATCGTCGACTGTTCTGGCGGGCGATCCGGACCGGTCTCAACGCCGGCGAAGCGGCGGTGTCTGTCGGCATGTCGGCGCATAGCGGTTGGCGCTGGTTCCGCGAGGCTGGCGGCGTGCCGCCGATGCCGTTGTCCCTACCGAAGACCCCCTCGCGCTACCTCGAGCTGAACGATCGGATTTCGATCTTCACCGGTTTGCTGCTCGGCAACAACTACGCCGAGATCGCTCGTCAGCTGGACCGTGCGACCAGCACGGTCACCCGCGAGCTGGAACGACACCGGCTCGATCCCGTACGCCCGCGAGCCAAACCCATGCCGCTGGGCAGAGACGGGAAACGAAAGATCCCGAAGAAGTTCAACTATTCTCCGACCGCTGCCCAGGCTCGGACTGATGCTGAGCGGCAGCGCCCGAAGACCGGCAAGCTGGCATCGTGCCCGCGGCTACGGACCGAGGTGCAGAATCGGCTGAAGAAGCGCCACAGTCCCCAGCAGATCGCCGGCCGGCTGAAGCGTGACTTCCCCGACGATCCGGAGATGCGGGTGTCGCACGAGACCATCTACCGAAGCCTCTACATTCAGGGCAAAGGGGCGCTGGCCAGGGAACTCACCGCATGTCTGCGGACCGGTCGAAAGCTGCGTAAACCTCGGAAGCCCCGCGTCGCAGCGACGCCGCGCTGCGCCGGGGTCTCGATCAGCCAGCGACCCCCCGAGGCCGCAGACCGGGCCGTTCCGGGGCATTGGGAGGGGGATCTGATCATCGGTGCCCACGGCCGCTCCGCGATCGGCACCATCGTCGAGCGCAGGTCCAGGTTCATGCTGCTGGCACACCTGCCCGGCGACCACACGGCGGCCGCCGTGGCGGCTTCGGTCACCGCACAGCTCCAGCAACTTCCCGACCAGGTCAAGGCCCACACGATGACCTGGGATCAGGGCATCGAGATGGCCCACCACCCGAAGATTGCCATCGACGCCAATGTCCAGGTCTTCTTCTGCGACCCAGCCAGCCCCTGGCAGCGACCCACCAACGAGAACCACAACGGACTGCTACGGCAGTACTTCCCGAAAGGCACCGATCTATCGGTGCATGACGCCGAACACCTCGCCTTCGTCGCTGACGAACTCAACGACCGCCCCCGTAAGGTCCTCGGCTTCCGCACTCCCCGGGAGGTCTTCTACGAACACCTGGGTGTCGCCTAATCACCAACGCCACAAGGAGATAGAGTCAACCCAACCACTCCCGTTGCGTCCACTCCTTGAGACCGCCTGCCCACGCAGGTGTGTCTGCTCCTTCCCGATGGGTGCGATGCGATCCAGTGGGACGACGCGGACATCCTGCAGCGCGACGCCATCTGAGCCGCCACGCCACGCGATCCGCCCACCTGCCGCCCTCAGCCCGACACCGACACCGTGCTGCCGATCATCGAGCCTTGCTCGACCAGGTCGGCGTGCACCCGCGCCACCCCGCGGCGCGACACCTTGCGTCCGCGCCGGCTCCCGTCGGTGGAGACGAAGTGGTCGTCGGAGTCGTCGTCGCTGAGGTAGACCGGTTGGACGATGGTCCAGTCCAGCCCGGATCCGCGCAGCACGCCCTCCTGGACGGCGGTGTCGGCGATCTGCGGGGCGATCAGCAGCGCGAACAGCAGCCGGTCGGTCAGGCCGAGCAGATCCCGCGTCTCGCCGACGCCGTACGAGGACTGCACGACGATGCGACGGATGCCGGCTCGCCGCGCGGCCGCGACGACCGCCGCGGTCCCGCGCGAACGCACGTCAGTAGGGGTGTGCCGAGCACCGCGTACGCGGACTCGCAGCGCGGGCTCGGAGATGCCGAGGGTGACCACGACGGCGCCGTGACCGGGCATCACCCGATCGAGCAGGTCGACGTCCGTGGCGTCGCCGTCGATGGGGTTGAGACCGGCGCGCGCGGTGAGAGTCGAGGCGCGCCGGGCCAACGCGGTCACGCGGTGGCCGCGGGCCAGCAGGGCGTCGCAGACGGCGCGGCCGGATCCGCCCGTCGCGCCGATCACGAGAATGTCCATCAGGTGCTCCGTTCCTGGAAGGGGTACGCCGGTTTCAGCGCAGTTCGACTCTCGCAGGATCGCCGTGGATGATCTATCGTCAGACGTACAGAAACCTTGATCGATCGTCCAGGAGGTCCGATGACCACGATCATGCCGTGGGAGCACGCGGATCCGCTCACCGAGGCCTTGTACCAGGTGCGCATGCGCGGCGCGTTCTACTCCTGGACCGAGGCCTCCGGTCCTGGCTCGGTCGAGATGCCGCAGCTGCCCGACACGCTGACCTTCCACATCGTGGCGCGCGGAACCGCCTACCTCGAGGTCGACGGCGAGGACGCCGTCGCGGTTCCGGCAGGACTGCTCGCGCTGGTGCCTCGGGGGATCGGCCATCGCGTCTCCACGGCCCCGTCGGCGCCGCTGCTCGGACGCGCTGACCTGCTGCCGCAGACGATGCTCGGCGAGTCGTTCTCGATCCTGCGGCTCGGCTCAGCGGAGGACGAGGCGACGCTGACCATGCTCTGCGGCGTGGTCGCCTTCGACTCGTCCGCCGTCAACGACGTGCTCGCGGTGCTGCCCCCGATCATCCGCATCGACTCGGCCCGCTACCCGGTGATGGCGTCGCTGCTGCCGCTGCTGGTCGGTGAGCTGCGGGAGCCCCGCCCCGGCGGTGACGCCGTCGCGACCCGGCTCGCCGACGTGCTCGTCGTGGAGACGGTGCGCGCCTGGCTCGCCGAGCAGCAGGACGCGGCGACGGGATGGCTGGCGGCTCTCCGCGATCCTCAGCTCGGCCCGGCCATCGCGGCGGTGCACCGGAATCCTGGCGGGCCTTGGACCCTCGGGGCGCTGGCCGCGGCCGCGACGATGTCGCGGTCGGGATTCGCTGCGCGTTTCACCGACGTGGTCGGCACGCCACCGATGACGTACGTCGCGGCGACGCGGATGCGCGCGGCACGAGCGATGCTCGCCGACGGCGCGACGGTGGCCGCTGTCGCCGGCGCGTACGGGTACGGCTCGGAAGCCGCCTTCAGCCGTGCGTTCTCGCGGATCACTGGACAGACCCCCGGGCGCGTGCGCCGAGCTGCTTGATCGTGCCCAGTATCGCAGCGGCCCAGACCTCATCTTCCATCCGACTTCCTGCCCGATCGGGCACGAAGCGGCGCCCGAACGACCGCCTGTCCGGTCTTCTCGGTGACGGTCTGGGGGAGCGATGGTTGTTGCTGGTCCAGGCAAGGAATCCGACTGGCGATGAGCGAGTCCGTGCATGCGAGCAGGCCGGTCGCCGACGCAGGTGCCAGCGCCGCCCGGAAATCTGCTGAGCGCCGCACCGGCCCGGCGGAGTTGCTGGTCGGCTTGCAGCGCGCGGCCGGTAACGCCGCGGTCAACGCGCTGATCGGCCGGCGGACGTCACCGAACCGTCCGCCGACGGTCCAACCCGTCCCCGTGCAGCGGGACCCGGATGACGCCCTCACCGCGTTCGTCGACCAGTGGATGCGAGAGCACATCGTGATCGACAACGCCGCGTTCAAGCTGATCGCTGCCCTGCCGGAGGACAGGCGCGCTGCTGTACTCGCCCGGATCCGGACCCGCTATGGCGACGAGTACATCCGGCGCGGCCAGGCCGGGCTGCTGCCCGACAAACAGCCCGACGACAAGCCCACCGAGCCGCTCAACGCCGAGGACTACTGGAAGAAGCACGGCAGGGCGCATCTGGACGCCGCACTCGATCGGACCATGTCCACCATCGACTTCGAGATCTCCGGCCCGGGTCTCGGCTTCGCGAGCAGCGAGTGCAGCGCGTTCACCAGCTACGCCCTGGTCACTCGGATGCAGTTCCTCGACCCTGCCGACGTCTCCCAGCTGCTCGATACGCGCCTGTTCGAGCTGATCGACGGTGTGCGGGTGCTCGACGACCTGGACAAGGGTCCCGACATGTACGAGCCCGCAGTCACCGAGCGCATCGTCGAGCGGCTCGGGCTGGGTCTGCGTCGGTCCACGACCAGGCTCAGCCTGCCGTACGCGCTGGCGCGAGCGAAGGTGATCCAAGACGCGCGGGCCAAGGACCCGTTCGGGATGCCGCAGCCTGGACCGGTCGCCGACCCGGATCCGGACGCGGTGCTCCAGACGCAGCCGCCAGCCGGCTCGTTCGGGGCGCAGACCACGATCGAGCATGCCGTCGCGGCGGCGATGGTGAGTGGCCGCTTCGTCACGTTCGACGAGGCCGCCTTCGGCATGATGTACGTGCCGCAGCTGCCCGGCGAGCCGCGTCCGGTCGACCTGGAGCTCGAGCGCGGCGGCGGCGACTGGAAGGTCGCGCGGGTGGTCAAGCCGCCGACGGCGACCGCTGCCGATGTGGCCAACGCGCTGTTCGGCACCCCGGAGAACGCGCATCTCGTCGTCGGCCGAGGGGACCGCTACGCGTTCACTTTCCCAGCGAGTGGGGTGCTCGCCGAGCCGTTCGACTCGATCTGGCGCGAACACATCGAGGTCGACGAAGACGGCGGTCCGCTGGAGCTGATCTGGGGTCGCGCGCCGAGTGACCCGGTCTGGGGGCTGGATGACGACAGCGCTGATGAGCGCGCCCTCGACACCGTCGCCGGCAGGCATGCCGATGGCGACCAGGGTGCGGTCCTGCAGCGGCTGGAGATCATCCAGTCCCACCTGGTCGGTATCGGCGCCGCGGCGGGGCCGCTGGGTGTGGCCGGCTTCGTGCAACCGATGCTCGCCAGGATCCAGGATCGGATGGCCGCGTGTGCGAGCGATCCCGCGGTGGCGCAGAAGTGGTCCGCGCACTCGGTCGAGCAGATCTCGGTGCTGTCGGAGGTGAAGACCGGCTTCGAGGCGATCACGCGGCAGATGTTCGCCGCGGGCCTACCGGCGGTGTCCACACCCGAGGGTGAGGAGCTGGTCGGTGATGTCACCGCCTTCATGCACGGGCCGACGGTCGAGCTCACCAACGCGTACGCCGGGGTGGTGTCGGCGAGTGATCAGCTCGACCTCGCCACCGCGCGGCTGGCGACGGCCAAGGAGCGGTTGGCCGCGTATCCGTTCGACATGGCCGACCGGATGCTGGCCATGATCCGCAAGCGCGTCGCCTCGCTCGACAAGTACGCGACGGTCGCGTGGGAGTCGTACTCGCGGGGGCGCCTCGACGCGCTGCAGGCCGAAATCTCCCAGCAGGTGGCGGACCTGCGGGTGGCAGTGGTCAACGGTGACGGCACGGCGGCGAGTCGCCTGGGGGAGCTGAAGACGCAGCTGGCGATGCTGGATCTGCAGAGCACCGTCGGTTCCACCATCTCGTTGATCCACAACCTGAGCGACACTCTGTGGCGATCGGAGAGCTGGTCGCCGGACACCGAGCGGCAGACCAAGATCTACGACGATCTCAAGCTCGCCATGCAGCCTTGGACGACGCTCGGCGGCGACTACGACGAGCTCTGGAAGGCGGGGAAGGAGCGCGACGAGGCTGCCATGGCGGGAATCCGCCAGCGAGTCGAGGCGCTGCGCAAGGACACGCCGTTGCCGGGGTTGATCAAGGAGGTGGCCTCGTTCCAGGAGGATGAGGCGGAACGGCAGCGCATGATCGCGATCGGGGTCATGATCGCCGCGGCCCTGGTCGCCGTCGCCACCGGCGGCTGGGCCAGCGGCGCCATCGGCGGACTTGCCGGCGCGATCGTGGGCGCCGGCCTGGAGGCGCTGACGTTCACCGCCATCACCGGCACTCTCAACGCCGACCAGACCTTCGGCGGGTTCATGTCAGAGCTGGGGATCAACTTCGTGACCTTCGGTGGGCTGCGGGCGATCAGCGGCACCGCCAAGCTGATGGCCGGGGGAGGCAAGCTGAGCCTGGCGCAGACGGCGGCCGAGATGACGGTCGAGGGCCTGTGGATGGTCGCCGCGACGAAGGCCGGTGAAGAGATCCGTGAGCGGCTGAGCAAGGGCGAGAAGATCTCGACACAGACAGCGGCGACGATCTTCGGTCACCAGATGTTGATCAGCTTCGCCGGGCGGGTGATCGCCCGTGGCGCGGTCGCGCTGATCGAGGCACGCCAGATCAACAAGCTCAAGGAGGTCCAGGCCTACCTGGCGAAACAGCAGGAGGCGGAGCGCCTGGCGCGCGGGTTCCTCGCGAAGGGCGACGATGCGGCCGGCCCTGCGCTGGTGCGGGCCGACACCGAGGCCCTTCGGGCCGAGGTCAGCGCACGGCAGAAGCTGCATGAGATCGCCAGCAACCCTGCCGAGGCGAAGAAGTACGGCCTCGAGCTGTCCACGGCGGAGCTCGCCAAGCTGGCCGGTGCCACGCGCACCGCGACCCGTGAGCTGACCGATCGCGAGATCAACACGCTGATGCAGAAGGTGGAGATCCAGGCCGATCACGCGATCGCCGAACCGGCGGTCTTCGCCGAGCTGGTGCAGAAGCATCGCCAGCAGGGCTCATCCATCGTGGAGGGGATCGACGCGGCTGGGAGCCCGAAGGCGAGGATCGCACCGCAGAATGCCGACGGGACGTTCGGCGCGCCGTTCACGCTGCACTCCCGGCTCGGTACGGAGGTCGAGGAGATCCTGGCGAGCAAGGGGTTGCAGGGGTCATCGGTGATCCACGACTATCTCATCGCCCGGGCGGGCAACCGTGCTGCGGCGCTGGCTGACCTGCGGAGGGTGAAGTCGGCGGCCGAGCTGAACACACTGATGGGCAGGACGCTCGAGCAGCGAGCGGCCAGGGTGCGCGCTGAGGCGGACGTCTGCTTCGTCGCGGGCACGCCGGTGCTCACAGCGGATGGCCTCCGATCGATCGAGACGTTGGTGGTCGGTGATCAGGTGGTGGCGACCGACCCGACCAGCTGGGAGCCCGAGCTCTGTCCGGTGACCGCGGTCATGAAGCACTCCGATCGCCCCCTGGTCAGGATCAAGGTGGGCGATCAGACGATCATCTGCACCGGAGCGCATCCATTCTGGGTCGAGGGATCCGGCTGGATCCCGGCCGGCGAGCTGGAGCAGGGGACGGCGCTGCGCCGGGCCGACGGGTCACTGGTCGCCGTCGTCGATGTCCACCTGACCGCCCAGCTGGCCGACGTCTACAACCTGACAGTCGGTGGCACCCACACTTACCATGTCTCCGCCCAGCAGGTGCTGGTTCACAACAAGCCGACCACGCCGAGAGTGCTCGATCCGGCGGTCGTGGCGGCCCGCGACTCGCTCGGGGGCAAGCTCGTCGCCTTCCAGGGCCAGACCACGCGGCTCCGCAGCCAGGCGGGTGAGATCCCGATGAACCGGCCCGAGCGCGCGGATCTGATCAAGCGCTCCGACGATCTGGATGAGCTGGTGCAGACGCTGCGGGACGACATCCATGATGCTTCGAGCCTGAACCAGATGAACAACGTCCTGCGACCGGAAGTCGTGCGGGCCAGGGCCACGTTCACTGCCCTCCAGGAGGAGATCAACGCCGCCTGGGTGGTCAAGCCGACCGTCGCCGAGGTGGCTCAGATCGACGCCTACACCCAGGCTTTCGGCAACCTCCGGGCAGCGATCGACGCCGGCGACATGGTGGCTCAGGCGGCGAGCCGACGGGTGCTGGATCGGATCGAAGGACTCGCGCAGCGCACGCGGAACGCACCGAACTCGCAGACCCGCCGGCTACAAGACCACATCGCGAGCATGATCAATCAACGCAGGCTGATGGACGCCGGTGGTGCCTATGGCGTGTTCGGTCAACTACTGCCCTGCCAGGCCAGCGCCGCGGCGGCCGGCCTCCGCGGGCAGACCTACTACCAGATCGAGGCGGCACTGGGCGTTCCCGTTCGCGATCTCAGTGGCAGTGCGGCGATCGGCAAGCCCGGACGGGTCCGGTTCGTCTGGCTCTTCGGTGACGGGAGCCGCATCATCGTCGACCTCCCCGGCTCGGGCGTCGTCAGCCCGTGGCAGATCAGCCGGGAGGCCCATCTGGCCATCTACGCCACCACGCCGCATCAGAACATCCATCTCTCGCAGGAGGGGATCGCCGTTCCGGACATGTCCGCTTCGTCCCACCTGCCGATCATCGAAGATCGGCTGCTCAAGGCCAGGGCCGCTGGGGACATGCGTGCGGCGGCCGACATCCTGCACTGAAGCGCTGCATCATCAAGACTCCCTCGAGCCGACCGAACGCGGGCGGGGACCGGCAGGCACTGGACAGGGTGTCGTCAATCTTGCGTCAAGAGCCGTCAGGATCGCGTCAAGGCAGACGCTTCGGGAGTCCCGGCCGAGTTGCATGGTCCGCGTGAGAACAGATGCCTCGCCCTGGCCAGAAGCCACTCCTCGCCAGGAGGCGAACCACTGATGAGTCTGCTGTCCGTCCTGCTCCTCCTCGGCGTGGGCGCCTTGATCGTCTACCTGCTGTGGACCCTGATCTTCCCGGAGAGAGATTCTGTTGAATCCTGATGCTGGCCTCGGCGACACCGCGTCGGGGCTGCTGACGATCGCTGCCTTGATCGTCTTGCTCGCTCTCGCGTACGTACCGCTGGGGAACTACCTTGCGGCAGTGCTGACACCGACCCGACACACGGTGGTGGAGCGTGGCGTCTACCGTGCCCTCGGGGTGAACCCCGACGGGGAGCAGAACGCACGAAGCTACGGGTTGGCGGTGCTGGCGTTCTCGGCGGTCTCGATCGTGGTGCTGGTGGCGATCTTGATGGGTCAGGCGCAGCTGCCGTTCAGCCGCGGGCTGGTGGGGATGTCGCTGCCGATGGCGATCAACACCGCGGTCAGCTTCGTCACCAACACCAACCGGCAGTCGTACGCGGGGGAGTCGACTCTCGGGTACACCGCGCAGGCGGCCGGTCTCACCGTGCAGAACTTCGCCTCGGCGGCGGTGGGGATCGCGGTCGCAGCCGCCTTGCTCCGCGGCTTCGCGGCCCGCAGTGGCAGCGCGATCGGGAACTTCTGGGTCGACCTGACCCGGATCGTGCTGCGGCTGCTGCTTCCCCTCAGCGTCCTGGTGGCGGTGTTGCTGCTGGCTTGCGGGGTGATCCAGAACCTGGACCCCGACCGGGTGATCACCACGATCGCCGGCGGCAACCAGACGTTGCCGGGAGGTCCGGTCGCCAGGAGGCGATCAAGTTGCTCGGCACCAACGGCGGCGGCTTCTTCAACGCGAACTCCGCGCACCCGTTCGAGAACCCCACCCCGGTGTCGAACCTGATCGAGATCGCTGCCCTGCTGATCATCCCCGTCTGCCTGACCCGCGCCGCAGGGATCATGCTCGGCAACCGGAAGCAGGGCACCGCCCTGCTGGCGGCCATGGGAGCGCTGTGGGCAGCCGCGCTCGCCTTGGCCACCTGGGCTGAGCTGGCCGGGTCTGGTGCCGTGCCAGTCGCCGCGGGGGCGGCGATGGAGGGCAAGGAGACCCAGTTCGGGATCTGGTCGAGCGCTCTGTTCGCCACCAGCAGCACCGCGACCTCCACCGGGGCGGTCAACTCCATGCACGACTCGATGACCGCGGCCGGAGGCGGCGTGGTGCTGGTCAACATGCTGCTGGGCGAGGTGTCCCCGGGCGGCGTCGGATCCGGGCTGTACGGGATCCTGATCGCCGCGATCGTGACGGTCTTCCTCGCCGGTCTGATGGTCGGGCGGACGCCCGAGCTGCTCGGGAAGAAGATCGGTGCGCCGGAGATGACGCTGGTGGCCGGCTACGTGCTCGCCTCACCAGCACTCGGGCTGGTCGGCCTGGGCGTCGCCATGGCCCTGCCGGGCACGCCGGAGGCGATGGCCAACTCCGGCGGTCACGCTGCAGTCGTCCACCCGAGACGTCGGCACGGATGCTCCTCGACCCGGTGGGCGGGAACGTCGCGACCGATCCACAGCCTCCGCCCTCACCCCGGCCCAGCTGCGGGCTGCGCTCCCGGGAGCGGTGCGGAAGCTGAACCCGCGTCACCTGTGGCACAACCCGGTCATGTTCGTGGTCTGGGTCGGTTCGGTGGTCACGACGCTGGCGGCGGTGCTGCAGCCCAGCGCCCTGAGTGTCGCCGTCGCGGCCTGGCTGTGGCTGACCGTGCTGTTCGGCAATCTGGCCGAGGCCGTTGCCGAAGGGCGGGGCAAGGCGCAGGCCGCGCGGAGAACGCGATCAAGCACGCCAGCGCGCTCGACGTCGCCGTCGCCATCTCGGCGTGGACCACTCCCGCTGGTGACTGCCGCGTCAGCCTGCGGCTGGTGGACCACGGACCGGGTGTCCCGGAGGCCGACCTGAGCACGATCTTCCACCCCTTCCAGCGGCTCGGCGACGTGCCTGCCGGTGACGGCGTCGGACTCGGGCTGGCGGTTGCCCGCGGCCTTGCGGAAGCCATGAACGCTCACCGCCGAGCAGACCCTGGCGGGGGCCTGACCATCGTCCTCGACATGCCCGCAGCAGCGCCCACCAGCCATGAGCTGATCGAAACCGAGGGGACGCCATGACGCGCGTGCTGGTCGTCGACGACGACCCGTCGCTGGTACGCACTCTGGAGATCAACCTGCGAGCCCGTGGCTACCAGGTGCTGATCGCCCGGGATGGACGGACCGCCCTGCAGGCCGTCGCCGACGACGAGCCTGATCTCGTGGTGCTCGATCTCGGACTCCCGGATCTCGACGGCGTCTCCGTCCTCCGCCGCGTCCGAGCGTTCACCGACCTGCCTGTCGTGGTTCTCTCGGCCCGTCGCTCCTCCGACGACAAGGTCGAAGCCCTCGACCTGGGCGCCGATGACTATGTCACGAAGCCGTTCGGAGTCGAGGAGCTGATCACCCGGATCCGGGCCGCCATGCGCCACGCAGCAGAGAGCACCACGACCGGCTCTGCTGCGCAGCAGGAGTCCGTCGTCGCCACGCCCACCCTGTACCTGAACCTGACCGAGCACATCGCCCGCAAGAACGGTGAACCCGTGCATCTCACGCCAACCGAGTGGCGGATGGTGGAGACCCTGACCCGCCGTCCCGGAGCACTGGTCCGGCAGAGCGACCTGCTGACCGAGGTCTGGGGACCCGGCTACGCGAACCAGAGCCACTACCTGCGCGTCTACGTCGCCCAGCTGCGACGCAAGCTCGAGGTCGACCCACGGCACCCACGGCACTTCGTCACCGAACTGGGTGTCGGCCACCGCTTCGTTCTCTGAGCCTCGTCACGTCCAACTCGCCCGGACGGGAATTGCCGACTCCCGATGAGACAATGAGCCGCACAGCGACAGCGACCTGGCGCTGTCGGGCGGAAGGTGACCTCGTGGTTGGTGCGCTGATCGTCCTGCCCGGCGTGGGTTGGATCGTGCGACGGAGCAACGCCAGCAAGACCCCGCGCTCCTGAGGACGGGCGATCACGGCCCACCCGGTGATCGTGTCCGCCGGTGATCATGGCAGTTTGTGATCATGCAGCCAGCAGATGGTGGCGTGTCGTCGGCGTATTCGTACACGATGAGCCGATGACTGGTGTGCCGAAGCCTACGCTGCGCCAGAAGCTGTGGGGGTGGTTGCTGGACTACCTGTTCGTCGCCCGCTGGACGCTGGTGGCGCTCCTCGGACGTGGCAGCTCTGATCAGCTGTTGCATCCTGTCGGCCGTCCGCGGTCGCCGGTGCTGCTCGTACCCGGTGTTTTCGAGAGCTGGCGGTTTCTCCAGCCAGTGGCCCAGCACCTGTACCGACAGGGGCATCCGGTGCACGTTCTGGACGGGCTCGGCTACAACACCGGCGCCATCTCCGACATGGCGGACATCGCCGCGGACTACCTCGAGCGGACCGCCCTCAACGAGGTGACGATCGTCGCGCACAGCAAGGGCGGGCTGATCGCGAAACACGCCCTGCGCGACCCAGCCACGCTGGCGCGGGTCCGACATGTGATCGCAGTCAACACGCCGTTCTCCGGATCCAGCTACGCCTCGTGGTTCCTGCTGCCCAGCGTGCGCATGTTCGCACCGAACGGTCCGGTGATCCGAGCCCTCAGTGTCGAGCTCGCCGTCAACCAACGCATCAGCTCGCTGTACAGCGTCTTCGATCCCCACATCCCCGAGAGCAGCTGTCTCGAGGGTGCGGAGAACATCGTGCTGCCCACCATCGGGCACTTCCGACCGCTCGGCGTGCCCAGCACACTGCGGATGATCACTGCCATCCTCGAGAGGTCGTCAACTGCCACCGACGGCGCGTGGACGCCCGAGATGCCCTAGGTGCGTGGCTTGCTGATCATCGACCTGGCGGGATCTCCCCGTGGTTGAGCTGATCGAGTCCGCGATGATCGATCGGCCCGAGGACGAGCTCCGTCATCGGTGGCTCGTGCGTTCAGGCGTGGTCGGGTCGCTTCGACCAAGCGTCGCGCAGCCGATCGACCAGTCCTACCCCTGGGCCGACAACGAAGTGGAACAAGGCGTTGTTCGGGGCGAGAGGATGCGGCCGCGTCGGCGCCACCCGTTTCGCCATCTCGACCTTCTCGGCCATGTCGACCAGCTCGTCGGCAGGAACATGAGAGCGCAGCTGGGGAAACTGCTCCGACTCCTCATCCTGGACATGGTCGCGGAGGACGCTCTCGAGCTCGGCCAGCACGCGGTCGAAGTCAGCAGAGGCGGCGTCGACGCCCTCCCACCGTTTCATCAGCGTCTCGAGCTCCTTGTGCTCGCCGACGTCGTGCTCCACCGCCTCGTCACCGTCGGGGAGGTGACGCCGCATGGCGGGATAGACGAACATCTCCTCCGCCACCGAGTGCCGGACCAGCTCGCCGATCACCACGTCGGCCAGTTCTCGGCGACGCTCCCCGCTCGGGGCGGACTTGATCTCTTGGAGCATGCTCAGGACGTCGTGATGATCCGCGGTCAGCAGATCGACGACATCGGCCCGGTCGACTGTCTCGGTCATGGTTGCCCTTCCTTTCACCAGGACATGTGCTACCCCAGATCGATGTGGACGAAACCGGGCTGGGCTGGGTAAACGCCGGATCTCGGGCGCACCCGCGAGCGATCACAATCGGCCGGTGTCGTGGGCGATGCCGGCGTGGAGGTCCGCCAACGCCTGCTCTGTGGTCTGCTCGACGATCGCCGAGGGGTCACCGTCGAAGTGGTATTCCTGCACGGTCGTCCCGCCCGCGACTGTGACGGCCACGAAGACCGTCCCTTCGGGCTGGTCCTCCTGCGGTCCCGGACCGCCTACTCCGGTGGTGGCCACAGCCACGTCTGCCCCCAACAGCCGCGCGACCCCCGAGGCCATCTGCCTGGCGGTCGAGGCGGTGATGACCGGGCCCGGGTCGACGCCGAGCAGCTCGAACTTCACCTTCTCGTCGTAGGCGACGACGCCTCCGACATACCAGTCGCTCGCGCCGGGAATGGCGCTGAGGCGTGCACTGACGGAGCCTCCGGTCAACGACTCCGCGGTCGCAGCCGTACGGCGGGTTCGCAGCAGGACATCGGCGATCCGCTGCTCGAGATCCGCCGCGTCGTCGGTGCGGTCCGGCCCACTCTGCTCAGCTTCCATACCGCACCCATGCCCTCGATCGGCACCGGCTAATCACCGAATCGGTTGAGTACCTCGATTTGGGGGTACGTTGGAGTTGCCGTTGGTTCGTGAGGCAGGCCGGTCAAGGTCCTGTCGCTTCCGGTGAACGCCGATGGGCCCCGCGGGGGCCGGACGGGTTGCCCGGTGAGCGAGCAGCAGGCTGCTGACGTCAGTGTCGTGTTCCAGCGCTTGCAGTCGGTGTTGTTGACCGCGAGCGGGGTGGAGGTCTTCCTACAGCGGTTGACGGAGCTGGCGGCGGAGGCGGCGGAGATCTCCGTGTCCTGTGGAGTGACGGCACGCCGCGATGGGCAGCCGTTGACGGTGGCGTCCAGCGATGAGCAGGCCAGCGATCTGGACGAGAGTCAGTACGAGGCGGCGGCGGGTCCCTGCCTGCAAACTCTGCGGACGGGGGAGATCGTCTCCGTCCCCGACCTGGACACGGAGCAGCGGTGGCCGGAGTACCTGCGCGATGCACGCCAGAAGGGCTTGCGATCGTCGCTGAGTCTGCCCCTGGTGGTGGATGGGTCGACGGTGGCAGCGATGAACCTGTACTCGTTCGCCGGACCTGGCGTCTTCGACGACCAGGTGCAGCGACGTTGCCAGGTGTTCGCCTCGTTGGCCGCCGGTGCGTTGCAGCTGGCGACCGGACGTGCGGCGGATCGGCAGCTGATGGATCAGCTCGAGGAGGCGTTGGCGTCTCGGACAGTCATCGACCAAGCGCTGGGCATCCTGATGGGCCAGCAGCAGTGCAGCGCGGAGGAGGCGTTCTCCCTCCTGCGGATGCGTTCCCAGTCCAGTCAACGCAGGCTGCGCGAGGTGGCCAGCGACTTGATCATCCGGGTCACGGGACAGGCCCCGCAACCCGGTCGCCGGTTCGACCGCAGCTGAATCGAGTCGACGAGTCAAGGCAGCGTCAGCTCCAGAGATGAGGCCTCTGGCCGGTGCTGCGCGCGCAGAGCGGAAGTCTCTCTTTGCTTCGGTCCGGAACGGGCATATCCTGCATGGCGGGTTGGGGACACAGCCCGGTGCTTGTCTCTGCACCGACTCGTGCACCCACAGGGATGGTCTGGACGTGACCCTCGACTCCGCTCTCTCTGACGCGACTGTCTCCAGCTCGGCCGTGTCCGTGCCGAGATCGACGCTTCGCTCTCACTGGAACTCCTCTGGTCGGTGGTCCGAGCCGTGGACTGATCCCCGGCCACAACCCGACGCTGACCGGTCGACAACGGGCGACGGCTCAGAGCGCAGTGACGGCGCCGATGAGGTGCTGCCCGACTATGAGAACCTGCAACGCAAGCTGGAGACGATGCCGGTCATCGAGCAGGCCAAAGGGATCCTGATAGGTCGGTTCGGCATCGACCCGGACACTGCGTTCGGGCTGCTGCGCCGTTGGTCGTGCAACACCAACCGCAAGCTCAGGGACATCTGCCGGCTCCTCGTCGACACCGCAGCACGGCCGGACGACGCCGGTGCGACGAGCTCTGGGCCGGCTGCCCTTGACCTGCTCATCGCGAACTTGAACACGGGCGCTGGCGCCGCTGGCAACCCACGCCGCCGGAATGGGTCCCATCGGTGACGGCGACCGGTCTGCCGCCGGCCGACGACACTGCGGACACCTCGGAGGGCGTGGGATGAAAGCGGTCGACAACGACTGGCGGCTGCGCGGCGCCTGCCTGACGGGTGATCCGGACCTGTTCTTCCCCATCAGCTCCGGCGGTCCTGGACAGGCGCGGACCGAGCAGGCCCGCCGGATCTGTCGGGGCTGTCCCGTCCGAGCGCCCTGCCTCGACTGGGCCATCGACGTCGGTGTGTCCGACGGGATCTGGGGCGGTCTCGACGCACCGGAGCGGCGGAGTCTGCGACGCCGTCGCGAGTCCGGTCAGCGCTCGACCGCGGCGGCCTCACGCCGTTCGACTGATCCGGTCTGCTGAGTAGCAGGTCAGAGTGTGCCGCGGTCGAGGAGACTGCGGACGGCATCGACCCGGTGCCGGTCACGAATGAGACGCATCGCCTGGAAGTTGTCCCGATCGCTGGTGCCCAGTGCTGCTTGCAGGATCCGGTAGGCGACTTCTGCTCGGCGGAACCACGTCAGGCTGTAGACGACTTCGAAGGAGCACCGCCCGGGACGCGGGTCCCAGAGTGCGCCGGCGAAGCGGAGGTTGTCGAGGACTGCGCCGACTTCGCCCACGCCCCTGATGTGCCGTTGCCCGGTGAGGAGTACCAGATCACCGCGCTCGAGCTGAGTGATCTTGGTCGACTGGCTTCGGGTGCCGCCCCAGCACGCAGCACGTCCGTCAGGATGCAGCTCGACCAGGCATGACAGCTCGTCTCGGTTGAGAACCTGCCGATACCGGCGTTCGGCGAACGGCACAGGCTCATCGAGCGTCGCGCGAAACTGGCGCCGTGTCCATGCGTCGCCGTACGCCGGCTGGATGGCCACGATCACCTGCCGTCGCCGCCCGGCTCGTCGGATCCCTCCGGTGCTCTCCCGGGTCTGGTCGTCGAGTTCAACTCACTTCTCGACGGGGAGTCGACGGGCCAGGCGTCGCCTGCTGTTCGGCCTCGACGCCAGTCGCGAGCGCAGCCAGCAGCCGCGCGGTCCACGCCTTGACCATGATCGTCGAGATGGACTTCGGCAGTGGCCGGATCCCACCGGTGCTGACCGTACTCAAGTGGGCGATGACTCCCGTAGCGCTGCGTTCGACCTCCAAGCAGCACACCACCATCGAGCGCGTACCGGCGCAGCGCTCCAGCCAGCCGACGACGGTCCTGGTCGAACGGGGAGCACCGGGAAACCAGACCGGCACCACCTGATGCGGTGGCTGCAGCTGGACGCTCGGACGCCGCCGCACGTGATGGACGAGCTGGTCGGGTTGGCAGTGGATCAGCCGGTGACACGTCATCGAGGGCGGTTCCTCGATCCGTCAGGACGGGGACTCGTCGGCGGCCGACGTGCCGCGGCCGGCTGCTCCGCCGTCCTCGGGAAAGTTCTTGTCCGGTGTGTCGGGTACGGCGTCCGCTCCGCCCAGCTGTTCGGGGCCTTGCCCCAGACTCGACCCCCCGCTGGAGACCTGCCCGGATTCCTGGTCGGGCTCGGTGCTGCGTTCGTCCGGCAGATCATCGCTCATGTCGCCTTACTTACCCAGCTTTGCCGGCTCGAATCGTGTTGCCCGAGACGCGTCGGTGATCAGCGGCACGGCTGATCATCCCGGCGACGAACGCCTGTCAGGAGACGGACAAGCCAGCCGCTCGCAGGTGTGCGAGCGCCCGGTCGACAGGAAGCGGCGACCAGATCCGGCGCGCGGGGGACAGCTTGTCCACGTGCGTGTCGTAGCGACCCATGAGGCGATGTCGTGCGGGAACTCGGTCGAGGCTGTCCAGTGCCGTTCTGGACCGAGAAGAAGGTCCAGAACGCGACGGCGGCGGGCGATGGTCAGCCAGGGATCGGTCAGGATGAAGGACGACACGATCAGGTGCGGTCGTTCTCGCCACGGTCGCGGTACCAGGTCCGGAACGTGGCGGCGACGGCAGCGGACGGCGCCTGCGGGCCGTGGAACGTGATGGTGATCATGGGGTGACCGTGCTCGGCGCACCACGCGGCCACGGCTGCGGTCAGTCCCGGCTCGGCTCCCCATTCCGCCTCCGGTGCGGTGTCATCCGGGACACGGGTGCGGGGCTGCCGGAGGTAGCCGTCAGGCTCGAGCCACCTTGGGCGCCCGGTTGGAACACATGCTGATCGCTGATCCGGACCACGGGCCAGCGGGACGTGTCGTCGATCATGATCACCGGCGCGCCAGGCTGCAGTCTCTCGGACACCGGTGCATCCTCACCAGGTGGCACCCAGCTGGTTGCAGCGGCGTGGAGGCAGTCGATGCCGCCTTCGGATTCGAGCCCGGCGATGTCGCCTGGTGACCAGATCACGGGTCGCCATCGCTGCGGTCCGGTGCGGTGTCCTCGACCGACGGACCAAGACGTTCACGATCCGTGGAGCGACAAGGGGCCGGGGCTGGGAATGGGTTCCGGTTGATCCGGCACCGGGCGCGGGTCGTCGGGAGGCCCCGGCGTACGCACCGGTGGCTCCGGGACGATCGGGTCATCCGGCGCC
>DASQLI010000076.1:0-73498 GCA_035630075.1 Microlunatus sp. | reverse complement strand
CGGCGATCGGCTGCCCCCGGAGAAGGAGCTCAGCGAGTCGCTCGGGTTGTCACGCAACTCGCTTCGTGAGGCGGTCAAGGCACTGGAGATGATCAACATCCTGGACGTACGTCGCGGCGACGGCACCTACGTCACCAACCTACGGCCGAGTTCGGCGATGGACGCGATGTCCTTCGTGCTCGAGCTGCAGCAGGACGAGACGATCCTGGATCTGTTGGAGGTACGCCGGATGTTGGAGGCCGCCGCCGGCGCCAAGGCCGCAGCCTTGATCACCGCCGAGCAGGTGCAGGAGCTGCGGGACCTGCTGGGCCAGGTGGGGCCGGAGTCCGACGTCGAGTCGCTGGTCGCGCACGATCTGGCGTTCCACCGTCAGATCTCCACCATCGCGGGCAACGAGTTCCTCTGTGATCTGCTCGACGTGGTTGCCGGCCGGACCAGCCGGGTCCGGGTCTGGCGGGGAATCACCCAGGAGGGTGCGATCGAGCGCACCCTCGGCGAGCACGCATTGATCGTGGCCGCCCTGGAGCTGCGGGATGCTGCGCTGGTGTCGGCCCGGCTCACCGCTCACGTGTCGGGTGTCGAGGACTGGGTCCGCCGCGCGTTGTGAGGGCGTGCCGTCGACCCTGCGGCGACTTCCTCCGGTTCAGCCGGCGTCGCGTCGTACGGCAGCCAGCGCCGGCCACAACGCCGGGTCGATCTCGACGCTCATCCCGGCCAGCGACTTTCCGATCTGGCTGGCCTTCGATGCTCCGACGGTCACGTTGACCACCCCTGGCAGCTGCCAGGAGAACTGCAGAGCTGCGTCGGTCACCGAGACCCCGAACTCCGCGCACACCTCATGCACCCGCTCCAGCTCGGCCAGCCGTTCCGGTGTGATCGGTGCGTACTCGAAGTGCAGCCCGGGGCTCGGTCGAGGTGCGGCCAACGCGCCGGAGTTGAACACGCCGACGTTCACGATCCCGACCCCGTGCTGCTGACACAGCTCTGTCAGCTCCGCGCCGCTGTCGTCCAGGATCGTCAGCCGCCCGGCCACCATGACCAGATCGCACAGGCCGGTCCGGACCGCCATCGCCAGCGCGGCCACGGACTTGGAGCCGATACCGATGGCACGGACCAGCCCCGCCTCCTTGACCTCGGCCAGCGCCGGCATGCCGGCGGTGACGCCGCCCTCGAGGTCGTACTCGTCGGGATCGTGCAGGTACGCAATGTCGATCCACTCGGTGCCGATCCGCTCCAGACTCTCGGTCAGCGACCGTCGTACGCCGGCCGGGCTCGGATCCCACACCCGCCGGTAGGCAGCAGGAACCACGAAACCCTCGTCGTCAAGTCCGCTCACACCTGGCGACGTCGGCTCCAGAATCCGGCCGACCTTCGTGGACAGCAGGTACTCCGACCGCGGATAGGAGGCGAGCGCGGCGCCGAGACGGCGTTCGGCCAAACCGAGCCCGTAGTGGGGGGCGGTGTCGAAGTAGCGAACGCCGCCATCCCAGGCTGCGGCGACGATGGCCCGTGCCTCCTCGTCGGAGACCTCGTGGAACAGGTTGCCGATGCCTGCCGTCCCGAGGCCGAGCCGGCCGAGATCAGCGGGGATGCCTCGCATGGTGTCCGTCATACCAGGAAGAGCTCGATCACCGGGACGGCAACCGCTGGCTGCCGGATCGGCAGCGTCAAGGTCAGGGTGCCGGCCGGCTGGCCGCCCATCGTAGTGTTCTGCGCTGGAGCATCGGGATCGATGGACGAGAATGAGATCTCCGAGGCGTCGTTGAGCAGCTGAGCGTACGCGACCTTGCCGGCCAGGTCGGGCAGGTGCACGTGCTCGAACGGCCACGCGAAGAGGTGCACGTAGAGCCGGTTGCCGCGTTGCGTGTAGCGGCAGTCCGTCGGCGGGACGAAGTCGCTCGGCCCGGCGCCGTAGATCGAGCGTCCGTGCAGCGTCGTCCAGTCGCCCAGCCCGACCAGGATCTCTGCCGACACCGGGTCGAAGTTCCCACGGCCGGTCGGGCCGATGTTGAACAGAAGATTTCCGCCCTTGCTCACCCCGTCGACGAGCATCCGGACCAGCATCTCCGGGGTCTTGAACAGCGTGTTGTCGCGGTAGTAGCCCCAACTGCCGTTGATCGTCTGGCAGGCCTCCCAGGCGACCAGCTCGCCGTCCCGCCTCATGGGCTCCGACGGCTGGTACTGCTCGGGAGTCACCAGGTCGCCGGGGATGTCGAGTCGGTCGTTGATCACGATACCCGGCTGGAGCTCCCGGGTGAGAGCCATCAGCTCGTCCGAGCCCCACTCGTCGGCGCCCTTGTTGTTGAACACCTGAGGCATCAGGCGCTCGGGGTAGGAGAAGTCGTAAAAGAGGTAGGAGATCTCGCCGTAACCGGTCAACAGCTCACGCACCTGGTTGTGCAGGTACTCGCGGTAGCGAGCCATGTCGCGGCCCTCGTTGAGCTCCGGCACGTTCTCCTCGTCCCGCAGCGGGTGCAGGCCGTCGACGATGAAGTCAGGATGGTGCCAGTCGATCAGGGAGTGGTAGAAGCCGATCTTGATCCCTTCGGCGCGGAAGGCGTCTACGAACTCCCGGACCAGGTCGCGTCCGAACGGGGTGTTGGTGATCTTGTAGTCGCCGTACTGGGTGTCCCACAAGCAGAATCCCTCATGGTGCTTGGTGGTCAATACGGCGTACTTCATACCGGCCTGCTTGCACTGCCGTGCCCAGTCGGTGGCATCGAACAGGTCGGGATCGAAGTGCTCGAAGTACTTCACGTACGCATCGGGGTGGATGCGCTCCCGGTTCTGCACCCACTCGTGGCGGCCGGCGAGTGCGTACAGGCCGAAGTGGATGAACATTCCCAGCCGGTCGTTCATGAAGGCAGCGATGTTGGGGCGAGCGGACTCGACTTCGGTGAGTGTCATGATCAACCTCTCAGTTGGTCTGGTATCGGTACTGCTCCAGGGCGGTCGCGGTCATCTCGGTGCCGGCCCCCGGTGTCAGAGGAGCGACATAGCGTCCGTGCTCGATCCGTACGGGATCGACGAAGTGCTCGTGCAGGTGATCGACGAACTCGAGGAATCGGTTGTCCCAGGTTCCGCTGACCGCGATGAAGTCGATCATGGACAGGTGCTGGACGGCCTCGCAGAGGCCGACGCCGCCGGCGTGCGGACAGACGCGGACGCCGAACTTGGCCGCCAGCAACAGATTGGCGAGGTTCTCGTTGACGCCGGCCACCCGCGCGGCGTCGATCTGCATCACATCGATGGCTTCGAGCTGCAGCAGCTGCTTGAACATCACCCGATTGGCGGTGTGCTCACCAGTGGCGACCGGGACCCCGTTGAGTCCTCTGCGGATGGCGGCGTGACCGACCAGGTCGTCTGGGCTGGTCGGTTCCTCGATCCAGGCAAGGTCGTAAGGCTGCAGCTGCTTCACCCAGTCGATCGCGTCGTCGACGTCCCAGCGCTGGTTGGCGTCGATGGCGATCTGGATGTCCGGACCGACCTCGGCGCGCGCCAGGGACAGGCGTCGAACATCGTCCTCGAGGCTGCCGCCGACCTTGAGCTTGATCTGGGTGAAGCCCTCCGCCACGGCCTCGCGAGCCAGCCGCAGCATCTTCTCGTCGGAGTACCCGAGCCAACCTGGTGTGGTCGTGTAGGCGGGATAGCCGTGCTGGAGCAGCAGATCGGTGCGCTCCGCCCGGCCCGGCAGGGCCTTCTCGAGGATCTCGAGCGCCTCGTCGGGCGTGATCGCGTCGGTCAGGTAGCGGAAGTCGACGAGGTTGACCAGCTCCTCGGGTGACATTGCCGAGACCAGCTGCCACAGCGGCAGTCCCGCCCGCTTCGCCTTGAGATCCCACAGCGCGTTGACCACAGCGCCGATGGCCATGTGCATGACGCCCTTCTCCGGTCCCAGCCAGCGCAGGTGCGGGTCGTAGACGAATCTCTTGTATGTGGCGCCCATGTCGATGAGCAGGTCCTCGACGGACTCGCCGAGGAGCATGTCTGCCACTGTCTGGATGGCTTCAGCCGCGATGTTGTTGCCGCGGCCCGTGGTGAACACGAATCCCGCCCCGACCAGACCGTCCCCGGCGTTCGTGGTGAGTGCGAGGTAGGCCGCCGAGTAGTCGGGATCAGGGTTCATCGCGTCCGAGCCGTCGAGCTGCTCGGACGTGGGAAAGCGGACGTCAACGGTGGTCGCTGCGGTGATCCTGGACAAAATGGAGCCCTTTCGTCGGCGATGGTGTCGAGCACGAAGGCCCAGATCCTGTTCCCTCAGCCGAGGCCACGGGCACCTGTCGGACGTCGCCTGTGGGGCCCGGCATCGACAGGTGCGACTGGCCGGGTCGACCGGTCGTCGCAGTTAATCATCGGATGTATGAGCCGTCAAGGGGTGAGGGTTGGAGCGTGACCGATCCGTTGCGGTGGCGTTCGTGTTGGTCGAGAAAGGGGCCATTCAGGCGTGCTCTCGGCGTAGTGAGCGGCCGCGGCGGTGTCCATCGAAACAAGTTGGCCACAACGGAGATCGGAGCCTAGACATCCTATGACTGAATGTGTAAGGCTGCGGTTCGACAATGACGTTGCCAGTCCTTTGGGCGTTGCAGGGTAAGGCTGGCCAGTGGGATGGAGGACAACATGGTTGGTCCGTCAGACTTTCGGTTGACTCGCAGAAACCTGATCAAGGCCGGGGCGCTAGGCCTCGGTGTCGCAGCGGTCCCTGGGCTCGCGGCGTGCTCCTCGGGTTCGCCCACTGATGGCAGCTCCTCCGGTTCGGTTCCCACGGTGGAGCTGGGTCCCGAGGTCACCAGCGGGGGTCCGACCTTCCCGGAAGGTTATATCGGCCCGCGGATCACGGAGCGGAAGCCCTTCGGTGACGGCAGCAAGACGTTCCGGGTCGTCGTTCCGCAGGACTCGACCATCGTGGGCGACTGGAACGCCAACAAGATGACCGCATGGTTCGAGAAGTTCACCGGGGTCAAGGTGCAGTTCGACGCCGTGCTGATGACCGCGCCCGACGGTACGACCGACATGACCAAGATCAACGCGATGCTGGCTGGCGGTGATCTGCCGGACGCCTTCCTCGGCATTCCCTTCACCACGGCGCAGCTCTCCCTGTACGGCCAGCAGGGTCTCTTCGTCTCCATGGACGACTACCTGCCGTTGGCACCGACGCTCCGCAAGGCCATGAGCGACTACCCGGACCTGAAGAGGGTCGTTGCCGCCACCGACGGCAAGCTGTACACGTTCCCGGGGATCAACGACTGTTTCCACTGTCGCAGCAGTCCCGGCCGAGCCTGGATCAGCCAGTCGTATCTCGACAAGGTCGGCATGCCGGTTCCGGGCACCACCGACGAGCTTCGCCAGGTGCTGCAGGCGTTCAAGGGCAAGAACCCCTCCGGCAAGTCCGGCTTCCTGCCGTTGGCGGCCGGCGTCGGCAACCCGTTGGACAGCTGGTTCATGGGTTCCTTCGGCTACAACCCCGTACCCAGCGGCACTCGGGACAAGGGCTGGATGCGCCTGGCGGCCGACAAGGTCGAGTTCGTGGCGAACACCGACCAGTGGCGCAACTTCTTGATCTACCTGAACCAGCTGGGCAAGGACGGCACACTGACCCAGTCGGCGTTCTCGATGACGTCGCAGGAGCTCACCCAGTCGGGCAACAACGGGAAGATCGGCTTCGCCCGTGCGTACTGGTGGGGGTCGTTCTTCAACCCGATCACGCTGGACGCTGACGCGCCGTGGCGCGACTACGTCGCCATTCCACCGGTGAAGGGTCCGGATGGCACCCAGATCGCCGGCTGGGACTACTACGGCTTCGCGTCCAACGGTCTGCAGATCACCAGCAAGTGCACCGATCCGCAGACCCTGGTCAAGTGGGCGGACTACCAGATGGACCTGCTGGCCATCATGTGGGGATACGCCGGCGTGCAGGACTCCAACTGGGCCTGGGCCAAGTCTGGTGAGAACGGGATCAACGACAAGCAGGCGCTCTACGCCAACAAGGTGTGGCCGGCGCCGGCGGGTCAGTCGTGGAACCAGTACTCGGCGATGTACCGGTCGAACGACTTCCGGCTCGGCGAGCGGGTCAACCCCAAGGAGCCGACGTTCGAGGCCGGCCTTTACCAGGCGGGCAAGAGCTACGAGCCATTCGCGCAGCCGCAGGATCAGCAGCTGCCGCCGGTGATCATCGACGATGCCGACGCTGCCCAGGCAGCCGAGACTGCGAGTGCCGTGTATGACCACGTCAACCAGTCGATGGCCCAGTTCGCGCTCGGGAAGCTCGATCCGAACAACAGCGCGGACTGGCAGAAGTACCTCGACACGTACAATGCGATGAACCTGCAGAACTACCTCGACATCTACCAGCGCGCCTATGACAAAGCGCCGAAGTGAGCGAGGCTGAGGCCGCAACACCATGAAGATCAAAGATCCGGCAGCGGACCGCGCCTTCTACATGCTCAACTACGCAGTGCTGATCATGTTCGTGATCTTGGTGCTGTATCCGTTGATCTATGTGCTGAGCGCTTCGTTCAGCAGCGCCTCGGCGATCGCGAACAACGAGGTGCGACTGCTGCCGATTGGCTTCAACACGCAGGCATACTCAACCATCCTCGCGTCGCCTCGGCTGCTGGTGGGCTTCGGCAACTCCGTGTTGTACACGATCGGCGGGGCGCTGATCGGCACGATCCTCACCGTCCTGGCTGGGTACGCGTCGTCGAGGCGCGAGCTCCCGTTCCGTCGGGTGATCCTCTTTTTCTTCGTGATCCCGACCCTGGTGTCCGCGGGTATCGTGCCGACCTACATCGTGGTCCAACAGCTCGGTCTGCTCGATACCCGCTGGGCCATCCTGTTGCCGGGCGCGATGAGCGTGTTCAACGTCATCATCACCCGCACGTTCTACGAGATGACAGTGCCGCAGGAGCTGCTCGAGGCGGGCCAGGTCGACGGCGCGTCCGACTTCCGGTTCTTCCTGCAGGTCGCCCTGCCTCTGAGCAAGCCGATCATCGCCGTCAACCTGCTCTTCTACGGGCTCGCGCAGTGGAACGGATGGTTCAACGCGTTCCTCTACACCTCTGACCCGAGTCTGGCGCCGCTTCAGCTGGTACTGCGGGAGCTGCTCTCGGAGAGTGCCGTCAACCCCGCGATGATCGGCGGCGGAAACCTGGCGGAGATCCTGGCCAGACGGGAGCTCTTCGACAAGCTGAAGTACGCCATGATCGTGGTCGCCATGATCCCGCCGCTGATCGCGTACCCGTTCGTCCAGAAGCACTTCGTCAAGGGCGCTCTGATCGGATCGATCAAGTGACGAGCACCGATTGGGGTCCAGAGGTCGTCGCGGGGCCGAAGACACCACCGGAGCCGCGCGGGGGCAAACTGCGTCGTCTCCCGCTCACGACGCGGATGCGTCGATCCTGGCAGCTGTACGTGCTGCTGCTTGTGCCGGTGATCTTCGCGCTGATCTTCCTCTACTGGCCGATGTACGGACTCACCCTCGCCTTCAAGAACTACAACATCGTCGAAGGCATCAACGGCAGTCCCTGGGCCGGGATGAGGTACATCAAGCAGTTCGTGAACTCGTACCAGTTCTGGCCGGTGCTGTGGAACACGATCGTGCTGAACATCTACGCCCTGCTGGCGCTCTTCCCCTTGCCGATCATCCTCGCGCTGTTGCTCAACTCGCTGCGTACGCCGAGGTTCAGCCGCGCCGTTCAGCTGATCACTTATGCGCCGTACTTCATCTCGACCGTCGTCGTCGTGGGCATCATCATCATGCTCTTCTCGCCGACCACGGGCGTGATCAACCTGTTCATCCAGGATGTGACCGGACAGACCATCAACTTCCTCGATGCCACGATGTTCCGGCACACCTACGTCTGGTCCGGCGCCTGGCAGACCGTCGGCTACTCGGCGATCATCTACCTGGCTGCATTAGCCGGCGTCAATCCGGAGCTGCACGAGGCCGCGCGGGTCGACGGCGCGAGCATCTGGCGACGGATCTGGCACATCGACATGCCAGGCATCCTGCCCGTGACGATCACTCTGCTGATCTTGAACATGGGGCAGATCCTGAGCACCGGCTTCGAGAAGGTGCTGCTGATGCAGACACCACTGAACCTGTCGGTGTCGCAAGTGATCGACACCTACTCGTTGCAGGTCGCGTTCGGGTCGGCCATCCCGCAGTACTCGTACGCGACTGCCATCGGCTTGTTCAAGTCGATCATCTCCCTCGTGATGCTGCTGTTCGCCAACTACCTCGCCCGACGCGTGGCGAAACAGAGCCTCTTCTGAGCGCGCCGGCAAGATTGTCGACATGAGAGCGCGCCAGCATCGGGGTCCGCGGTCCGCCGCTTCGGTCGTGGCCGTCGGCACGGTGCTGCTGGTCCTGGCCGGTTGTGGGGCCTCGCGGCCGTCGGTTTCCGACCCTTTCGGGGCTGCGGACACGCCGAGCCCGTCGGCGACGGCATCGGCGACTCCGAACGACGCGGCCACGCCCGTCGCCGCCCTCCGCCGCCTGTACGCGGTCGTCGACCGGCTCGACGGAGACCCGGCGATGCCGATCAGCCGACTCGACGCGGTGGCGGTCGGCCCGGCCCGCGACGACCTGACCTCCGCTGTACGCCACCGGCGAGCTGCTGATCATGTACGCGCGGATCCGACGACCCAGCTGAGCCAGATCGTCGTGCGTCCCTCGGTGCGCTCGGAGGGCACGGTCACCGCCGCCCTGCAGTTCTGCTCGAGCAGACAGATCGACGTCGAGTCCAGGGACGATCGGCCTGAGCTGCAGCCGACCACAATCACCTTCCGGTACGACGCGGGGCGGTGGCGTGCGTACACCTTCGGATTCGATTCTCCGGACTGCGGGTGCAGCCAGCCGATCCAGTGCGGGTGAGACGCGGCTCGATCGGCCCCAGGGCCGCCACCGGCGAGCTACGGCCTGTGCCCCCGGCCAGCTCAGCGAGGTTCGAGCTCCACGGCGATCACGTCGATCAGCGATCCGCTTGGCGCGGGTGCCGCGATGGTCAGGTCACCGAGCCGCTCGACGCCGGCGACCTCGTAGGCGTCGCCGCCCGTCCGGTATGCCAGCGGTTCGCCGGTCATCATCAACCGCACCGAGCTGACCCGATCCACGGGCACCCCACGAACCACCAGCTCCTCGACCGGTAGGTAGACCAGGTGCAGGTAGATGGTCGACTCGCCGGCGGTCACTGGGCCGTAGTGGCGGATCTGTGGTGCAGGGCCGGCCGTGAGCACCGCAGCGCCGTGACGCGCGAGCCAGTCACCAATCGCCTCCAGCCGCTCGCGCTGCCAGTCGGGCACCACTCCGTTGGCGTCGGGGCTGATGTTGAGGAGCAGGTTCCCGCCTCTGGAGACGACCTCGCTGAGCTGGGCCACCAAGCTCCGCGCGGATTTGACCCGAGGCTCGTCGGATCGGTACGCCCACTGCTCGCCGATGGTCAGGCACAGCTCCCACGGAGTGTCGGAGAGCTCAGCCGGCAGACCCTGCTCGGGAGTCTGGTAGTCGCCGTGACCGAGGAGGCGATCGTTGATCACGATGTCGGGTTGCAGCGACCTGATCAGCGCATGCAGCCCGTCGGTGTCCCATTCCTCCGGACTGCGCTCCCACTCGCCGTCGAACCACAGCAGGTCGATCGTTCCGTAGCTGGTCAACAGCTCGGTCAACTGCTCGCGGACGTAGTCCAGATAGCGCGACCACGCCTCCGGGCTGGAGCGACGAAGCCTCTCGACGCCAGGATCGTAGTCGTCCCAGTCTTCTCGCGGCCACCGTTCGCGGCGGTACGGACGGTCGGCATCGGTGAACGCTGGGTAGTCGGAGTGATGACAGTCCGGCAGGCTGTAGTAGAGGCCGACTCTGAGCCCGGCAGCGCGGGTCGCCTCGACGAACTCGCCGACGATGTCTCGCCCGAGAGCCGTGGCTGCGACGCCGAAGTCGGACACGGCACTGGGGTACATGCAGTAGCCATCGTGATGACGCGCGGTCAGCACCGCATACCGCGCGCCCGCGCTGGCGATCAGCGCCGCTACCTGAGTGGCATCCCACTGCTGCGGGTCGAAGGAGCTTGCTGTCGAGTGGTACTGCTCCACGGACATGTAGCGCGGTGATCCGTCGGCGTCGCGGCCGATCGACCGGCCGACGATGGGCCACGAGATCTCCACCTCCTGCTGGGCGATGTGGTCCCAGTGGATGAAGATCCCCAAGCCGGCTCCCGTGAACCACGCGAGTCCCTGGGTGTCAGCGCCTGCGGCTGTTTCCTGTCCAGTCACCTGTTGCAACCTCTGCTGGTTCGAACTGCTCCGAGTGTCTGACCTGCTCGCACTGGACCTCCGGCTCAGGCCACGGTCAGCGCCTCGATGGCCTCGTGGTCCCAGTCGATGCCCAGTCCGGGAGTGCGAGGCACCTCCGCATGTCCGTCACGGATCGTGACGTCGCTGGTGGTGATGGCCCGGAGCTGCGGGATGCGTTCCAGATAGAGCCCGTTGGGGATCGCGCACAGCAGCGGCAGATGGAGCTCCATCAAGAAGTGGGGTGCGACCTGGACGTTGAACGTCTCAGCCAGGTGGGCGACCTTCAACCACGGCGTGATGCCGCCGACCCGCGCCACGTCGACCTGCATGATGCCCGCAGCTCCTCGTTGGAGGTACTCACGAAACTGGGCCGGGGCGTACAGGCTCTCACCGACGGCGATCGGAACGGTGGTGAGCGACGCGAGTCGCGTATGTCCGGCGATGTCGTCGGCGGGCAGCGGTTCCTCGAACCAGAAGACATCCAGGTCCGCCAGCATCCGGCTGCGACGGATCGCCTCCGCGGCGGTGAACGACTGGTTGGCGTCAACCATGATGTCCAGCTCGTCGCCGACGGCGTCGCGTACGGCCGCCAACCGCCGCCGGTCAGCGACGGCGGACGGCTTGCCGATCTTGATCTTGACGCCGCCGAGTCCGTCGTCGAGCGACTGCCTGGCATGCCCGACGAGTTCGTCCTCGGTGAGATGGAGCCAACCGCCTTCGGTGTCATAGACCGGAACTCGATCACGGAATCCGCCCGCCAGTTGCCACAACCCGAGTCCGAGAGCACGGCAGCGGGCGTCCCACACCGAGGTGTCCAGGGCGGCCAGGGCGAGTGAGGTGATCGCTCCGATGGTCGTCGCCCGGGTGATGTTGAAGGCATCAGTCCATATCCGCTCCGGACTGTGCACATCTTGTCCCACGACCGTCTCGAGTAGGGTCCGGCGCAGCAGGTCGAGCACTGCTCCGCCACCCGTACCGATGGTGTAGGCGTAGCCGGTGCCCACCACACCTGCCCGCGTCTCCAGCTCCACGAAGATGGTTTCTTGTTTCACGAACGCCTGGACGGCGTCGGTGCGAACCTGCTCGACGGGCAGGTCGCAGAGCCAGGCGCGGGCCCGGACTACCGGGTCCGGTGCCGCGCCACGAAGGATTGGAGCCGGCCTTGCAGGACTGGACGGGATCGAGCTCTGGGTCATCTGAGACCGCCGTGGACAAGAGTGCCGGTCGTCGGCCGGTAGGTGAGGAGAGCAGTGCCCACCCTCGCCTGTTCCCGTTCCGTAGGCGACCAGCCGCTCAGCAGTGTGTCGAGTCGAATCAGCGACCCGGCGTAGTCCACGGTGCCGCGTGCCATCGGCCAGTCGCTCCCGATCATGGTCCGGTCAGCGCCGGCTGTCCTGCGCGTGAGCTCGACGACCCGCGCCAGCTCGAGCTCGCTGGCTGGTGCCAAGCCGCTGCCGGCAAAGAGGCCGGAGAGCTTGACGATCACGTTCGGTCGGCTGGCCAGCTCGCCGAAATCGCGTTCCCACTGCGCCCATGCCGTGGCATCGCCGAACGGCGGCTTGCCGCAATGGTCCAACACGAAGGTCGTCTTGGGCGCAGCATCCACGGCCATCACGAAAGCCGGCCACAGCGTGGGGAAGGCGTTGGGCACGTCGACCGGCAGGCCGCTCTCACCGAGCAGTCGCAGGCAACGGATCGTCGTCTCCGCTGCGAGCCGGTGAGAATCATCGTGGATGTGCCAGAGCTGGCGTACGCCGACGAGGCCGCGGCCCGCATGACGTGCCAACAGATTCTCAAGCATCACGTCGTCATCCAGCGGCAGGTAGGCGACCGCGCCACCGACAGACGGCTCTCGTGCCGCCATATCAAGCAGCCAGTCGGTCTCCTCCAGCCGGTCGGCGGCCTGCACCACGATCGCGGTCGCTACCCCGACCTGCGTCATGTCGTCGCTGACGTCGCTCAGCTCGGAGTCGACGTGGACGGGGCCGAGCTCGGGGGTGTTCCAGCTGTACCACCCAGTGCTCAGACGCCATAGATGCAGATGGGTATCGATCATGTCCGTTCCCTGGGCTGCCGAGGGGCTGAGCGGTGGGTCATCGACTGGCAAGCGGCTCCGACAAAGATTGCGCGAGACACTCGACACACTAAACATCCGATCTCTGCCACGTCAACCCCGATCTGATGGCGCCAGGCGGGTACTTTTCGTCCACGCAGTCCGATGTATGGTGGCTAGCGGCCAAACGTCGGGAGTAGTTCCCCGGCGGCGTTTTGCTGCGTCAACTGGAGGAGGCACCATGAAGTTCGCCCGGGTGAGGACCGCTGACGGTACTAGACCGGTGGTGGTCTCCGGGGACGAGGCGTACGACCTGTCCGAGCTGCTGGGCGACATCACGCCCATGACGATGGACCTGCTGGACTCTGCCGCGGCGGCCGCCGCCGACGGCAAGCTGAACGCCGTCGACCTCACCGATGCCGTCTTCGAGGCGCCGGTCGCTTCGACCGGCGCGGTGATCGCGATCGGGATGAACTACGCCGCGCACGCCGCCGAGTCAGGGTCGGTCCCGCCGACGGCCCCGGTGATCTTCTTGAAGACCCCTAACACGATCGCCGCGCCGGACGACCCGTTCGTCATCCCGGCCCGGTCCGTGAAGACGGACTGGGAGGTCGAGCTGGCCATGGTGATCAAGAAGCGGGCGTACGAGCTGGGCGACGGCGACGACCCACTGGCGTACGTGGCCGGCTTCACCGTCGCCGACGACCTCTCGGAGCGGACCTTCCAGCTCGAGGAGTCCGGCGGGCAGTGGAGCAAGGGCAAGTGCGTTCCCGGCTCTACCCCGCTGGGTCCGTGGCTGGTCACCCCCGACGACGTGGATCGGCAGGCGCTGCGGCTGCGTAGCTTCGTCAACGACGAGCCGCGGCAGAACTCCTCCACCGCCGACATGATCTTCGACTGCGCGACGATCATCCGGCATCTCAGCCAGTACCTTGCGCTGGAGGCCGGCGACGTGGTGCTGACGGGTACGCCGGAAGGGGTGGCGCTGTCGGGCCGATTCCCGTACCTGAAGCCGGGTGACGTCGTCCGGATCGAGATCGAGGGTCTGGGCAGCCAGACCCACCTCATGATCGCTCCAGGGGCGAGCGCGTGACCGGCGAGTTCGACGGGTTGGTCGCGCTGGTGACCGGTGGGGCGTCCGGGATCGGCGCCGCGATCACGGCCGAGCTGCAGCGTGGCGGCGCTCAGGTGGCGGTGCTGGACCTGCAGGCCGACCAGGTCGCCGCTCCGACGATCGGGTTCAGCTGCGACGTGTCCGACGACGTCTCGGTCCGCGCGGCGGTGCAGGGTGTGGTCGACCGCCTCGGTGGTCTGGACATCGTGGTGAACAACGCCGGCATCGGAGCACAGGGCACTGTCGCCGACAACACCGACGACGAGTGGCACCGGGTCTTCGACATCAACGTCGTCGGCATGGTCCGGGTCAGTCGGGCCGCGCTGCCGCACCTGCGGGCCTCGAAGGCGGCCGCGATCGTCAACACCTGCTCCATCGCGGCTACCGCCGGCCTGCCGCAGCGGGCCCTGTACTCGACGACGAAGGGTGCGGTGCTGTCGCTGACCCAGGCCATGGCCGCCGATCACCTGCGTGAGGGGATCCGGGTCAACTGCGTGAACCCGGGCACCGCAGATACGCCCTGGGTCGCACGGCTGCTGGGGATGGCGGATGATCCAGCCGGCGAACGGGCCGCGCTCGAGGCGCGACAGCCGCACGGTCGCTTGGTCAGTGCCGAGGAGGTCGCCGGTGCGGTGGCCTACCTGGCCAGTCCACGCTCGTCCTCCACCACCGGCGTCGCACTGGCCGTCGACGGCGGGATGCAGGCGCTGAGGCTGCGACCGCCGGGACAGTGACGACGCCGCAGTGACGCGGATCGCGTCAGCGCCGGCGTAGGTGCAGCACGACGCAGTCCACCCGTGGCGCCGGCGCGAACGCTCGTCGGGGGAAGCCCGGACCGAGCGCCGCACGGAACCGCCGCGCCGATCGGCTGTGACCGTCCGCCCAACGCAGCGCGACCGCGCGGGGGAGCACGAGATCGAGCGCAGCGACGGCGGGCTGGCCGACCGCGGCCCTGATCAAGGTGCTGGCGATCGCGAACGGCGGATTGGCGACGACCCGGACCCGTCGTTGCGGATAACGGAAGTCCAGGACATCGAGCTCCACGACCCGGACGTCGAGATCCGTCACGCGGTCGCGCAGCCGCTGGGCACGACCGGCGTGCAGCTCGACAGCGATCACTCGAGCTCCGGCGGCGGCCAGCGGCAGCGTCAGTGCCCCGTCGCCGGCGCCGAGCTCGACCACCAGCTCACCGCGACGGACGCCGGCGGCCTCGACCAGGCGCTCGGCCCAGTCAGGACGCAGGCGGTACCAGTCCCACCTCGACCCTCCGCCGGACACGGACGACCGCCATGAACATCGCCATGGTCGCCGACCGTACGGGGAACCAGGTGCCCTGCCAACTGGGTTTCCCGCACTCGCTGGGATCGACCGCGGCCCTTCGACAAGCTCAGGGCACTTGACGTCGCTCGGAGAGGAAAAGCGCCTCTCCGCCGCGGCCTGAGCCTGTCGAAGGCCACCGCCCATGGCCCTTCGACAAGCTCAGGGCACTTGATCTCCCTCCTCCTCAGCAGGCCGGCGAGCGTCTCAGGACCCCTAGACTCCACGTCGTGGTCGGCGAGCGGGTGACGGTGCGCGAGCTGTCCGGGATCGAGGAGATGACGGCGGCGTCGACGCTCTGGGACTCCATCTGGAGCCGAGTCGAGGCCGGCCACGAGGTGGATCCCGCGCTGATGGTGGCCCTGGCCCATGCGGGTGGCTATCTGGCCGCGGCCTTCGTCGGGGGCGGTGGTGACACCGGCTCGGAGATGGTCGGCGCGGCGCTGGGGTTCTGGGGGTCGCCGGCGTCCAGTGCATTGCACTCCCACATCACCGGCGTGCTTCCGACGCACGCGGGACAGGGTGTGGGCACCGCGATCAAGCTCCACCAGCGCGACTGGGTGCTCGGGCGGGGAGGTACCTCGATCACCTGGACCTACGATCCGCTCGTCGCCCGCAACGCACATTTCAACCTGAACCGGCTCGGCGCTCGGCCCGAGCGGTACCTCCTCGATGTCTACGGCGAGCTGTCCGACGACCTCAATCGTGGTGATCCGAGCGATCGGCTGCTGGCGCGCTGGTCCCTCACCGAGGCACCTGCCCCGGCCTCCGATCGCCCGGCGGCGCCGTTGGTCGAGACGCAGGACGGCGCGCCTGCCGTCGGCCCGGGACTGGATGACGACCCGACGACGGCCCTGACCGTGGCCGTGCCCGAGGACATCACGACCCTGCGTAGGGAGGATCCGGCAACGGCGTCGGCATGGCGGGCAGCGGTCCGGGAGGCCCTGCTGCCGCTGCTCGACCGCGGCTGGAGGGTCACCGGATTCGACCGCGAGCACGGCTACCGCCTGGAGGCCCCGCCGACATGATCATCACCAGCGTCCGACTGCACCGGCTGTCCATCCCGTTGGTCGCCCCGTTCACGACCTCTTTCGGCACCGAGCACACCAAGGAGGCGCTGATCGTGGAGATCGGCGCCGACACGGCTGCCGGCGCCGTGACCGGATGGGGAGAGTGCGTGGCGATGGAGGAACCGCTCTACTCGCCCGAGTACGTCGACGGCTGCGCCGAGGTGATCCGCCGCTGGCTGGTGCCGGCTCTCGTCGGGGCCGAGGGTCTGGTGGCCGAGACCGTGGCCCATCACCTCCGGCACGTGGTCGGGCACCCGATGGCCAAGGCCGCGGTCGAGATGGCCGTGCTGGACGCGCAGCTGCGGGCCGGCGGCCAGTCGTTCGCGCAGTATCTCGGCGGGGTGCGAGCCACCGTCCCCTCGGGCGTGTCGGTCGGCATCCAGGAGTCGATCGAGCAGACACTGCGCGTGGTCGACGGCTACCTCACCGAGGGGTATGTCCGGATCAAGCTGAAGATCGCGCCCGGCTGGGACATCGAGCTGGTCCGGGCGGTCCGGCGGATGTTCGGTGACGACATCCCCCTGCAAGTCGACGCCAACGCTGCTTACACCCTGGTCGACAGTCCGACCCTTCGGCGCCTGGACGAGTTCGACCTGCTGCTGTTGGAGCAGCCACTGGCCGAGGGCGACCTGCGTCAGCACGCCGAGCTGGCGAGTCGGCTGCGGACGCCGATCTGCCTGGACGAGTCGGTGACCTCCGCTACCTCGGCCGCCGACGCGATCAGCCTCGGTGCAGCCCAGGTGATCAACATCAAGCCGGGCAGGGTCGGTGGCTATCTCGAAGCCGTACGGATCCACGACCTGGCTCGGGCGCACGGGGTGGCGGTCTGGTGTGGGGGAATGGTCGAGACCGGTCTGGGCCGTTCTGCCAACGCGGCGCTCGCGTCGCTGCCGGGATTCGTGCTGCCTGGCGACATCTCCGCGTCGGCCCGGTTCTACGCAGTCGACATCACCGAGCCGGTGGAGATGGTGGACGGTCAGGTGGCCGTCGACACCGCTCCGGGAGCGGGCCGGGCCCCGCTCCCCGAGGTGATGGCTCGGTTCCGCGTGGGGGAGTGCGAGGTCTTCGCTCGGTAGTCGTGCCAGAGCGTCGTCTCGGTGCCATGATGCGAAAGTGACGACCGAACCTCCATCGGCAGCGACCAAGCGGTCGCCGGTTCCCGGCTACATTGCGGCCGGGCTCGCGATGGCGGCCATGGCAGTGATCGGCTTCTTCTACCTCTCCTCCGGGTTGGTGGCGCCGCTGTGGGCCGTGGTGGGTCTGATCATCGTCTGGGTGGTGTTGGTTGTGATCGGCATCTCGTGGTTTCGTCGGCACCCGCTGCGTGTTCTGATGCTTCCGGTGGTCGCAGTGCTGATCTGGTTCGCCGTGCTGACCCTCGGCGAGCGACTGCTCGGCTGGACGGCGTGATCGGGCCGGCACTGCTCGAAGCGATAGAAGCGTGATGCAGTGGTGATGGTCAACGGAGTGCCGACACGCTACGTTTTACCAGAGAAACCCGAGACTCCAGGGGGAGGAGGGTCAGAAGTGAACAGAGGAGTGATTGGCGCCATCATCGGCGTGCTCGTGATCATCATCTTGGTGATCGTGATCATGCGGATGGTGTGATCGCGCGTCCAACGTAGTAAGCCCTCGTCAGGCGTCGGCGGCCGTCCTGCGGTGCCGCCGACGCCCGACGTCAGCCTCAGCTCGCACCAGTAGGCGACAGGTCGTTCAGGCCAGGTCGCGTCCGCCGTCGGGCAGCCCCGCCTGGCCCGTCCCCAGCACGAGCTGGACAACCCGTTGCAGGTCTGGTGTGAGATCTCGCTCGCCGAGGGTGATCGACCGGTCGCCGACCTCCACCGTGTAGACGAACCGGTCCGGAGCGTCCGCACTGGAGCTCACCTGCTGCAGGTCCACCCGTCGCAGCAGTCGCCGCACCTCCGCCGCCCTCTCGTCGTCCTGTCCCAGCTCGATCTCCGCACTGCGTATCTGACCGGTGAACCCGCCGCTGCGGCGCACGGCCACTGTCTGAGCACGGTCCATGATCAGGTCCGTTGTGGGCTCCTGCGAACCCGCGTCTCCCGACCCTCTCGAACCGGGCGCAGACTCAGGGCGACCCTGAGACTGCGTCGCGGGCTCCGCGCCGAGCACGTCCACGGGTGCCGAAGCCTGTAGCACACCGACCTCGACCCAAGCAGCACGGACGTGGTCTGCCACTGCCGGATCGGGGAGCTGAGTTGCGGCAGCCACTGTCGCTACGGCGAATCCCACGAAGTCGGTCTCGGCGCCGACCTCGTCGGAGGTGAGCGCCTCGTACCACACCCGCCCGACCTGCTCCCAGCTGTGGCCGCCGACACCCGTGGCAGCGAGCGCGAACGCCCGATTGGGAATGCCGGAGTTGAGATGGACCCCGCCGTTGTCCTCGGTCGTGTCGACGTAGTCAGCCATCGAACCGACCTGAGGATCCTGGCCCAGTTGGGGATCGTCGTACGCGGTTCCCGGCTCCAGCATCGACCGCAGCGCCTTGGCGTTGATGCCTGGCTTGAACAGGCCCTCGCCGATCAGCCAGCTCGCCTGGTCGGCGGTCTGCCCTGCCGCGTGCTGGATCGACATCGAGGCGAACACATCGGCGATGCTCTCGTTGAGGGCGCCCGGCTGACCGGAGTAGCTGAAGGCCGACGTGTACTGCACGACGCCGTGGCTGAACTCGTGTGCCAGCACATCGGCCGGCTTCGTGAAGCGTTCGAAGATCTCGCCGTCACCGTCGCCGAAGACCAGCTGCTCGCCATCCCAGAAGGCGTTGTCGTAGTTCTGGCCGTAGTGCACCGTCACCGTCACCGTGCTGCCGACGCCGTCGAAGGACCGTCGGTCGAACTGCTGCTCGTAGAGGTCCCAGACCTGCTGTGTCCACGCGTACGCCTCGTCGACAGCCACATCGTCGACGGCAGGGTCGCCCTCCGATCGTGCGACCGTCCCCGGCAGTGTCTCCTCGTTGCCCGCGGAGTGGATCACCCAACGGTCACCCTCGTCGACGACGGCCACCGCCGACGGTGCGGTCGGCGTGTGCGTTCCTGCCTGCTGACGCCGCTCGCGGAAGCCGGCATCGATCGCCAGCGTCTGCCCGCAGGGGTGCTCGTGCGCGGTGATCGTCGGGTGCTCCTGGGCAGCCAGGTGGCGCAGCAGATAAGGCGGGACGAAGCCGCAAAGGGCGACCGCGGGCGGGGACGGCGAGCTACTGAAGGACTCGGCCAGGTGCTCGTGAGCGGGGAGCGGTGAGCGGGTCAAGTGTCGGTCGAACGGTGCCATGAACCAAGAGTGCATCAGGCCGCAGACATTGGGCCTGATCTGTACGAGGTCAGGAGAAACCTGGGATTTCTCGCGCGATGGGGTTGACCGATCGGGACCAGTGGTCAAAGGTGGGAGACGCAGACTCTCGCCGGATGGTCTTTCGTCGCGCCATAGCACAAGCGGCTCGATTCGTCCGGTGCGGAGCATGGGGTGGCGCGTGGGCAAGTTGACAGCCTAACGCGATTGAGGCTTGTCCTCTTGATGACATGTCAGTTTTTGGCCACCTCCATCATGATGACGTTCACACGCGCTGACCCTAGGTTGGGATCCATACGTCAGGGGCTCTTCGCGTCGCGGGAACGGCGCGAGGACCAGAGAAAGGGATCACATGCATCGTCAGATTGTTGCGCGCCGATGGGCTCGGCTGTTGGGGGCAGCTGTGCTTGGCGGTGCGCTGTCAGTGGGGGTTGTCGCGGCATTGCCCGCGGAAGCCGCGACCACGTCGAGGGTCAGTTCGGGCCTCGACCTCAGTAATCTCACCGAGGACGGCTCGTACAGTGACTCCGGTGCCAACGGACTGAACGATTCCGATCAAGCGAACGGGCTGTCTAGCGACGACCAGGCGAACGGCCTGAGCGGCGCTGATCACGCCAACGGCCTCGCGAATGGTCTGTCGAGTGGCGACCTGGCGAACGGTCTGGCCAACGGCCTTTCGAGTGGCGACCGTGCCAACGGTCTGGCCAACGGCCTCTCCGCCAACGGCCTCTGACCGGAGCCTTAGCCGGACACTTTCCAGACATCGAGCAACGCCCGCGATCCGCATCGACGGATCGCGGGCGTTGTCTTTTCGCCGGCCACCCTGTCGCCGGCGATGACCTACTTGGTGGGCTTCGAGCGCAGGCTGTCAGACCGCACCAACGCCGCGCCGAGCTGCAGCCGGGTACCGACCCCGAGCTCGTCCATCAGGTCGGCGATCCATCGGCGCACTGATCGCACGTTGATGCCGAGCTGGGTCGCGATGGCGTTGTCGGTGGACCCCGCCATCAACAGCGAGATGAGCATCTGACGCCGAGGGTCGTTCGCGGTGTAGCCCGCCGACGTGATGATCGGAACCGACTGCTCGAAGACCGACTCGAACAACCACACCAGCGCCTCGACCAGCTGTGGGTGACGCACGACGGAGGCGCGAAGCTCCTGGCCCGGTTCGTACGAGCGCATCGAGGGGATGAGCGCCACCTCGGCATCGGCCAGGATCAGCTTCATCGGCACCGGTGCCGTCCGGGACTTCTCTCCCCGGTCGGCGAACAGGGCCAGCTCGGCGAGCCGATCGGCGTCGAAGCCGGGATGGTAGACGCAGCGCAGCGACAGTCCGCGCTCGAGCGCCCGCCACTCAGGCGAGGACTGGGTCAGGTTCTGCGGGCTCGCGTTGGGCCGGGCCTGGACGTACGGAGGCTTGTCGAACGCGCAGATCTCCTTCAGCGCGCTGTCGCAGATGCTGTCCCTGGCCTCGACGATGGCGTCGGTGCCGATCAGCACGGTGATGTTGTCGGCAGGCTGGTTGCGTGAGGCGGCCAGAATGCGGCTCTGCATCGACTCGGCGGCGGCGGTCGCCGCCTCGATCTCGGACACTCTCTGCAACCTGAGCGCGTGCACCGCGTCCAGCAACGGCAGTGCCTGCCACTCATCGGCACCCGAGGGCCGGGCCAGTCCGAGCGACTGGAGCTCTGCGAGCGCTCTGGCCGCTTCCTCGGCGCCGGCCGGGGTGAGCTCCGCCAGCTGGGCGAGTCCCGCTGTCTCGAGGGGGGCGAGAATCAGGTAGAGCGCCTCGGCCGTGGAGGAAACTCCGAGGGACTGCAGCATGCGGCTCCTCCCGAGATCCCTGACGTCGCCGTGGCTCCGGTGTGCCGCCCGTATCGCCCCCCGATACGCTGACGTCGCACCAGCCTCACTCGCTCGTGATCGTCTCACACCTGGCAGGAGCCACGCGATATGACTGAACCGCTTCGTCGCGCTCCGCGATCCGCGGTCATGAGCTCCGCGCATGTCTGCTCGTTCGTCGCGGTGGCTGACGACGGCTCGATCACCTCAGCGCGCTCCGCTCCCGGGACTCGTCGTCAGCCATCACTCTTCACTCCCGAGAGGCCCCACTCATGACCGCATCGAATGGTCGCGCTCCGCGATCCGCGGTCATGAGCTCCGCGGATTCTCGCTCGTTCGTCGTGGCTTCGAACGACGGAAGAGCGTGTCGTTCGAAACCACTCCTCACTCCCGAGAGGCTCCACTCATGACCGAGCTCGCCCAGATCGGCGTCACCGGACTGGCCGTGATGGGCCGCAACCTGGCCCGCAACTTCGCCCGTCATGGCCATCGGGTCGCGATACACAACCGCAGCTACGCCAAGACCGAGTCGTTGATGGCTGACCATGGGACCGAGGGCGCCTTCGTGCCGTCGGAGTCGATGGCTGACTTCGTGGCGTCGCTCGAGCGACCTCGCCGGGTGATCATCATGGTCAAGGCAGGTAAGCCGACGGACGCGGTGATCTCTGAGCTGGTGCCCCTGCTCGAGGAGGGCGACATCATCATCGACGCCGGCAACGCTCACTTCCCGGACACGATCCGTCGCGAGAACGAGCTCAAGGCCAGGGGTCTGCACTTCGTCGGCTCCGGCGTCTCCGGTGGTGAGGAAGGCGCGCTGAACGGTCCGTCGATCATGCCGGGTGGGTCGGCGACGTCGTACGAGTCGCTGGGACCGTTGCTGGAGTCGATCTCGGCGAAGGTCGACGGCACGCCGTGCTGCACCTACGTCGGACCGGACGGGGCCGGCCACTTCGTGAAGATGGTGCACAACGGCATCGAGTACGCCGACATGCAGCTGATCGCGGAGGCGTACGACCTGATCAAGCAAGGCACCGGGAAGACGGCTGGTGAGATCGCCGACATCTTCCGCTCCTGGAACGAGGGCGACCTGGAGTCGTTCCTGATCGAGATCACCGCCGAGGTGCTGTCCCAGACCGACGCCGATTCCGACAACGCGCTGGTGGACGGGATCCTCGACCAGGCGGAGCAGAAGGGCACCGGCCGCTGGACGGTGCAGAACGCGCTGGACCTCGGCGTGCCGATCACCGGGATCGCGGAGGCCACCTTCGCCCGGGCGCTGTCGGGATCGGTGCCGCAGCGCGAGGCGGCCCGCGGGGTGCTGCCGGCGCACGCCGACGAGTGGGCGGTCGAGGACGAGGACGGGTTCATCGAGGACGTCCGGCGGGCGCTGTATGCCTCGAAGGTGGTCGCCTACTCCCAAGGGTTCGACCAGATCGCCGCCGCCAGCGAGGAGTACGGCTGGGACATCGACCGGGGTGCGATGGCGCGGATCTGGCGGGGTGGCTGCATCATCCGGGCCCGGTTCCTGAACCGGATCACCGAGGCGTACGAGCGGACCCCGGACCTGGCGCTGCTGATCGCCGACCCTTACTTCACCGAGGCGATCTCCACCGCGCTGCCGGCCTGGCGGCGGGTGGTCGCAGGCGCGGCGCTGCACGGCATCCCGACGCCGGCGTTCTCCTCGTCGCTGGCCTACTACGACGGCGTCCGGGCCGAACGGCTGCCGGCCGCGCTGATCCAGGGCCAGCGGGACTTCTTCGGCGCCCACACCTACCACCGGGTGGACAAGCCGGGCATCTTCCACACCGAGTGGAGCGGCGACCGGACCGAGTCGACTCTGGATGCCGGAGAGGCGCAGGTGCTGCCGCCGGAGCCGGCCGAGAAGGCCGACCCGACCCCGGCCTGAGCCGGTTCGTGCCCAGCGTGGCGCGGCTGCGCAGCTACGCGCGGATCGCCCGCGAGCGGCTGGCCAACCAGCTGAGCGCGGGCCGGTTCGCCCAGGAGTCGACGGCGAACGGGCCGGTGCCCGACGAGGCGGTGGCGCTGTTCTTCGCCGTCGGCCCTGAGAACGCGTACCAGTTCGAGCAGTGGCGGCAACCGCTGGAGGCGCTGGCGGCCCGGCGGCCGGTGGTGGTGATCGTGGACCGGCCGGACACCGGTCGGCTGGTGCTCGCCTCCTCGAAGCTGCCGGTGGCCTTCGCGCGGGCCAGCGGCGAACTGGAGACCCTCGTCGAGCAGCACCGGGTGGCCGCTGTGCTCTACGCCAACCAGGTCGAGCAGAACTTCCGGATGCTTCGCTTCGCCGACCCCGTCCACATCCAGATCGGGCACGGCGAGAGCGACAAGGGTGGCAGCGTCTCCAACCAGCACAAGGCGTACGACTACACCTTCATCGGCGGACCGGCCGGGCGGATGCGGCTCGCCAGCGCTCTCTACGACTTCGACGCCGAGGCGCGGATCAGGGAGGTCGGTCGACCGCAGCTGGACCACGACCACCCGGGTGCTCCGGACTGGCCGACCGACGGCCGGCTTCGGGTGCTCTACGCCCCCACCTGGGAGGGTGACCGGGCCAGCATCCGGTACGGGTCGCTGGTCTCGCACGGGGCGGCCGTCATCGCCGCACTGCGGTCCGACGCGCGGGTCCGGATCGTCTACCGGCCGCATCCGCGGACAGGCACCGCATCGGCGGCGCACGCTGAGGCTGATGCCCGGATCCGGGCAGCATTGCGCCAGGACGGCGATCGGCACCTGATCGACCTCGGGCCGTACGGGTGGCAGTGGCGGTTCGTCGACCACTGCATCTGCGACGTGTCGGCGGTGGCGTACGACTGGCTGGCGACCGGGAAGCCGTTGATGATCACCGAACCGGACCCGGAGGCGTACCGGCCGCCCTCGGCGCTGCTCGAGGCGCTCACCTTGCTACCCGCGGACCGAGCCGGCGATCTCAGAACCCTGCTCCCGCCGCCGAGCCCCGAGCTGGCCGCCCTGACCGAGCACTACTTCGGCGAGACGGCCGATGGCGGCAGCTCCCGCCGGTTCGAGGCCGCGCTGGACGAGGTGATCACCCGGCGGCGAGCCGAGATCGCCGACCGCAGTACGGCCTGAGGACACACCTACAAACCGCGGAGGAAGTCCACGTCGTCGTCCGGGGCCTTCGGGCGTTGCTGCCGTCGCTTGGTGCCCAGCGAGTCTGCGGTGGGACGGCCGAAGAACAGCCAGGCCACCGCACCGAACAGCGGGACGCAGATCACGACGGTCGCCCACAGCCAGCGAGGCATCTTGCGCACCGCGTACGGCGGCGCCTGCGCGACCTCGACCACGCAGTAGATCATCAACAAGGCCACGATGATGATCGGCAGATAGCGGGCCATCTCCCAAGAGTATGCGCGTTGCTGTGCGTCGACCACCGTCGGTGGGAACCGGCACCACTAGGCTGGACTGATGCTCGACCCGACCCCCTCGACCGGTCGACCGGCGGACCCGTCGATCGCTGAGCTCCGGGAGGTGACCCAGCCGCCGAGCGTGCGGACCAGAGCCGGGTCGGAGCACTGGGTGGCGAGCGCGTACCTGCGTGACATCTCGCCCTACCTGACTCGGATCCTGCTCAAGCTGGGGTTCTCGGCCAACGGCGTAACCTGGCTGATGATCCTCTGCGCCGCCCTGGCCGCCGCGTCGACGGCATGGTGGTCGCTGGTGGGCGCCGTAGCGGCGGTGGTCTTCGTCCAGCTGCAGATGCTGATCGACTGCTGTGACGGTGAGGTGGCCCGCTGGCGGCAGACGTCGTCCCCGAAGGGCGTCTACCTGGACCGGATCGGTCACTACGTCGCCGAGTGCGGGATCGCCGTGGCCCTGGGGATCCGGGCGGCGCGCGAGGTCGAGCTGGGCAACGTCTGGGTGAGTCTCGGGCTGCTGCTCGGGCTGCTGGTCTGCCTGAACAAGGTCGAGAACGACCTCGTGCACGTGGCCCGGCACTACACCGGGATGCCGCAGATGCAAGACACCGAGGCCGTGCGGAAGCCGCAGCAGGGTCTGCTGCGAACCGCCCGGCGGGCGGCCCGCTTCGTCCCGTTCCACCGGGTCTTCCACTCCGTCGAGCTGTCCTTGTTGATCATGGTCGCCGCCCTGCTCGACCTGTGGCTGGGCGGGCCGGCGACCCAGTGGCTGCTGATCGGGCTCTGTGCGGCGGCTGTCGTCACCCTGGTCGGCCACCTGGCCGCGGTGCTCAGCTCGCCGAGGTTGACGTGAGCTCGGCCGACCGGCTGCAGCGGTCGGCCGATTCGGTGCGGACTCGGCCGCGGTACGGCGTGGTGGTGTTGACCATGGGCACCCGGCGTGCTGATCTGCAGCGAGGGCTCGAGTCGGTGCTGGAGCAGAGCGACGTCGACACCGACGTCGTGGTCGTCGGCAACGGCTGGCAGCCGACGGGACTTCCCGCTGGTGTTCGGGCCCATGGCCTGCCGACCAACCTCGGCATCCCGGCCGGCCGGAACGCCGGCGTCGACCTGGTCTCCGGTGAGCTGCTGTTCTTCCTGGACGACGACGCCCGGCTGCCGACCCCGACTGTGCTGGCCGAGCTGGCCGAGAAGTTCCGATCCGACCCGACGCTCGGGCTGGTGCAACCGAGGGTCGTCGACCCCGAGGGACGCCCGGCGCCGCGTCGCTGGACGCCGCGGCTGAGGGCCAGCGACCCTGGTCGGAGCAGCCCGGCGATGTCGGTCTGGGAGGGAGCGGTCGCGATGCGTCGCGAGGCGTTCGCGTACGCCGAGGGATGGCCGGCCCCGTTCTGGTACGCCCATGAGGGCATCGAGCTGGCCTGGCGGGTGTGGGACGGCGGGTGGCACGTCCGCTACGACGGCGCCATCGAGGTCTTTCACCCGGCGATCACCCCGACTCGGCACCCGGAGTTCTACCGGTTTCAGGCCCGCAACCGGGTCTGGCTGGCCCGCCGGAACCTGCCGCTGCCGATCGGCGTCGCGTACGTGCTCTCCTGGGTTCTCGTCGGAGGGCTCCGGCTGCGATCGCAAACGGCTTTGCGGGAGACCGTTCGGGGTTATCACCTGGGGCTGACAGAAGAGTGCGGCACCCGACGGCCGATGAGCTGGCGCACCATCTGGCGGATGACCAGGGCCGGTCACCCGCCGATCATCTAGGTGGCTGGCGGCGGTGGCGATGACGGACCGGGAGTGGCAGGCGTGGGCCATCGGCCAGGTGGAGGCCGACGCCAACCGGACCTCGGACACCCACCTGCACGTCTTCCCACTGCCGCCGGAGTGGGGCGTCCGGCTCTATCTGAAGGACGAGTCGGTGCACCCGACCGGCAGCCTCAAGCACCGGTTGGCCCGGTCGCTGGTCCTGTACGGGCTGTGCAACAACTGGATCCGGCGCGACACCACCCTGGTCGAGGCGTCGTCGGGGTCGACCGCGGTCAGCGAGGCCTACTTCGCGCGGTTGCTCGGGCTGCCGTTCGTGGCGGTGATGCCGGCCAGCACGGTGCAGGAGAAGTGCGATCTGATCGCCTTCCACGGCGGCCGGTGTCAGCTCGTCGACAACCCGGGGGCGATCTACGCCGAGGCCGAACGGATGGCCGCCGAGTGCGGTGGGCACTACCTGGACCAGTTCACCTACGCCGAGCGGGCGACCGACTGGCGCGGCAACAACAACATCGCCGAGTCGATGTTCGCCCAGCTGCGGCTGGAGCCGAACCCGGTGCCGGACTGGGTGGTGGTCGGCGCCGGAACCGGTGGCACCAGCGCCACCATCGGGCGCTACCTGCGCTTTCGCAAGCTGCCGACCCGGCTGTGCGTGGTCGATCCGGAGGGATCGGCTTTCTACCCGTCCTGGACGTCCGGTGATCGCTCGCTGACAGCGCGGGGTTCGCGGATCGAGGGGATCGGGCGGCCCAGGGTCGAGCCCAGCTTCATCCCGGAGCTGGTCGACCGGATGATCGCCGTGCCCGACCCGGCCAGCGTGGCGGCGATGCGGTGGTGCTCGGCGCTGCTGGACCGGCGGGTGGGTGGTTCAACCGGGACCAACCTGTGGGGAGCGGTGCAGCTGATCGCCGAGATGGTGTCGACCGGGAGGACCGGCAGTGTCGCGTCGCTGATCTGCGACGACGGGCGACGGTACGCCCACACGTACGACTCCGACGCCTGGGTAGCGGCGCAGGGCTGGGAGCTACGCCCGTACGCGCAAGCACTGGAGGACTTCGTCCGGTCGGGTGTCCTCGTCCACCCCTGACTCACAGGCTTATCCTGCCGGGATGCTAGGAATACCAGGGCCGCGCTCTGAGTTCGCTGGTGGCGTGTCAGGTCGGATCCTGCGGGTCGTGCTGCTCGGGCTGAGCGTCCTGCTTGCCCTGTCCGCGGTGGCCTGCACGTCGAGCCAACCCGAGACCACCCTCGACCGCGTCAAGCAGGACGGCGTGCTGCGGGTGGGCACCGAAGGCACGTATTCGCCGTTCAGCTACCACGACCCCGCGACCAACGAGCTGACCGGGTACGACGTGGAGATCATCACCGCCGTCGCCGACCGGATGGGGGTGAAGGCCGAGTTCGTCGAAGCGCCCTGGGATGCCATCTTCGCCAGCCTGCTGGCGGACCGCTTCGACGTGGTGGCCAATCAGGTGACCAAGAACACCGAGCGCGAGGCCCGGTATGCGCTGTCAAAGCCGTACACGTTTTCCGACGGTGTGATCGTCACCCGCACCGACGACACCTCGATCTCCTCGCTGGCGGACTTGAAGGGCAAGCGCACCGCGCAGAGCTCGACCAGCAGCTGGGCCAAGGTGGCCAGCGGGGCGGGGGCGGAGGTCGAGGCCGTCGAAGGCTTCACCCAGGCCGTGACGCTGGTCAAGCAGCAGCGGGTCGACGCCACCGTGAACGACAACCTGGCGGTGCTGGAGTACTTCAAGACCACCGGCGACGACCAGGTCAAGATCGCCGCCGAGACCGGCGACACCAGCGAGCAGGTGTTCGCGCTGCGGCCCGCCGACACCGCTTTGCGCGACGCGATCAACGAGGCCCTGGACGGGCTCCGCGCCGACGGCACCCTGGCCGAGATCTCGCAGCGCTACTTCGACACCGACGTGTCGACCGGCGAGGTCACCGACACCACCGACGAGGACCAGGCCGCGGCCCGGAGCACCTGGGAGCTTCTCAAGAGCTCCGCCGGCCCGATGGCACTGGCCGCTCTCACGGCCACGATCCCGATGGCGATCATCAGCTTCGCGATCGGTCTGGTGATCGCACTGGTGATCGCGCTGATGCGGCTGTCCTCGGTGCCGGTGGTGGCACAGATCGCCCGGCTCTACATCTCCGTGATCCGGGGAACCCCGCTGCTGGTCCAGCTCTACCTGATCTTCTTCGGACTGCCGGCGCTCGGGCTGACGTTCAACTCCTTCACCGCGGCGATCATCGCCTTCAGCCTGAACGTGGGTGGTTATGCCGCCGAGGTGATCCGGTCGGCGATCTTGTCGGTGCCCAAGGGACAGTGGGAGGCGGCGACCACGATCGGCATGGGGTACGCCACCACCTTGCGGCGGATCATCCTGCCGCAGGCCGCCCGGACCGCGGTGCCGCCGCTGTCCAACACCTTGATCTCGTTGGTGAAGGACACGTCGTTGGCCTCGGTGGTGCTGGTCACCGAGCTGCTCCGGGTAGCGCAGAACGCGGCGGCGCCGACCTTCCAGTTCTTCGCCCTGTACGGACTGGCCGCGCTGTACTACTGGGTGATCTGCCTGGTGCTGTCCTTCGTCCAGAGCCGACTCGAGACCAAGCTGGAAAGGCATGTGGCCCGATGACCGAGGAACCGACGAATGCCGACCTCACGACGGAGACCGGTGAGTCGCTGCTCAGCGCGGTCGGCCTGCACAAGCGCTTCGACGAGCTGGAGGTGCTGAAAGGCATCGACCTGGAGGTGCCGGCGGGATCGGTGGCCTGTCTGATCGGGCCCTCGGGCTCGGGTAAGACGACGGTGCTGCGCTCACTCAACGCCCTGGAGATTCCCGACGCCGGGGCGGTATCGATCGGCGACGTGTCGGTCGACTTCAGCGCGGCGCCGACCAAGAAGGACCTGGCCCGGCTGCGGGCGCAGAGTGCGATGGTGTTCCAGGCCCACAATCTCTTCCCGCACCTGTCGGTGCTGCAGAACGTGACCGAGGGCCCCCTGCTGGTCCAGCGTCGGCCCAAGGAGGAGGTACGCACCGAGGCGCTCGCGCTGCTGGATCGCGTCGGCCTGGCCGAGAAGGCCGAGCAGTACCCGTACCAGCTGTCCGGCGGGCAGCAGCAACGGGTGGGGATCGCCCGGGCCCTGGCCCTGCGGCCGCAGCTGATGCTGTTCGACGAGCCGACCTCCGCGCTGGATCCGGAGCTGGTCGGGGAGGTGCTGGCGGTGATGAAGGACCTCGCCGCGGAGGGTTGGACGATGGTCGTGGTGACGCACGAGATCCGATTCGCCCAGTCCGTTGCCGATCAGGTGCTGTTCATGGATGGTGGCGTGATCGTGGAGAGCGGTCCGCCCGACGCGGTGCTGGTTGACCCCTCGCAGCCACGGACGAAGACGTTCCTGCACCGCATCCTGGACCCGATCTAGGCGTGGCCCCGGCCGGTCAACCGAGGATCAGCCCGACGGCGAGGCCGACCGCGTACCCGAGCTCGGCAGTGCCGCTGGCCTTGAGCACCGCGATCAGCGTCGGTCCCTGGGCGCCGCCGAGCACGGTCCGGACGGCCGGTACGAGCAGCGCGACGCCGACCAGACCGAGCAGCGCCCACCAGGTGGTCGTGACCGCGACCACCACGACGGCGACGCCGGCGGCTGCGATCAGGACGACGTAGAACCGGCGGGTGCCGGCGTCGCCGAGCCGCGTGGCCAGGGTGTGCTTTCCGACGGCCAGGTCGCCGCGGAGGTCGCGGAGGTTGTTGGCCACCAGGATCGAACAGGCCAGCGCACCGATCCCGATGGCCACGGGCCAGGTCTGCCACGGCACACCACGCAGTTGGACGAGCACGGTCCCGGACACCGCCACCAGCCCGAAGAAAACGAACACGAAGACCTCGCCCAGTCCGCGATAGCCGTACGGGCGTCTTCCGCCGGTGTAGTACCAGGCCGCCAGGATGCAGGCGACGCCGACGGCCAGCAGCCACCACAGCTGCGTCAGCACGACCAGGGCCAGCCCGGCCAGCGCGGCGATCCCGAAGCACGCGAAGGCCGCGACCTTGACCGATCGTGGCTCGGCCACCCCGGAACCGACCAGCCGCAACGGGCCCACCCGGTCGGCGTCAGTGCCGCGTATCCCGTCGGAGTAGTCGTTGGCGTAGTTGACCCCGACCTGCAGGGCCAGGCTGACGACCAGCGCGAGCAGGGCCTCGACCGGCGAGAACCCGCCGGCCCAGCCGGCTACCCCGCTGCCGGCCAGCACCGGCGAGATGGCGGCCGGCAGCGTCCGGGGGCGCGCGCCAGCGGCCCACTGAGCCGCGGTGGGCCGGCGAGGTCGGGTCAGGTCGGTGCTCATCAGCTCTCCGGTCCGGCGTTCGGGTCGCTCGTCGGGGTGGCCTGGTCAACAGTCAGCTCGGCGATCAGCCGTCGACGATCGATCTTGCCACTCGACGTGCGGGGCAGGGTGCGGACGACCAGCAGCCGACGGGGCTGGGCGAAGCGGGGGAGGTCGGCTGCGAGGGCGTCGTGCAGGCTCGCCGAAGAGAATCTCCCTCGCGTCTGGAGAGCCCCGCTCAGGTCAGGCGGAGACGTCGGAACGTGCGGGAGATTCTGCTCGTCGTCCTCCACCACGGCCACCACCTGGGTGCCCCAGTCGGGGTCGGGTACGCCGACCACGGCCGCCTCGGCACCTTCCCGGGCGGCCCAGGTGCGCACCGCCCGTTCGACGACGGCCAGGTCGACGTTCATCCCACCGGAGATCACCACGTCGTCCAGCCGGCCGAGCACCGTCAGCCGGCCGTCCACGAAGGCCCCCCGGTCGCGGGTGACCAACCGTCCCTCCACCAGAGCCTCGGCGGTGGCGACCGGGTCGAGCCGGTAGCCGGCGAACACGGTCGGGCCGCCGATGCTGATCCGGCCGGCATCATCGAGGTCGATGTCCACGTCGGCCAGTGGCCGGCCGTCGTAGACGCAGCCACCACAGGTCTCGCTCATCCCGTACGTGGTGACGACGCGAATGCCGGACTCCGCCGCCGTCTCGAGCATCTGAGGGTCGGCCGCTGCGCCGCCGAGCAGCACGGCGTCGAAGCGTCGCAGGGCCTGAGTGAGCGCCGGGTCGGCGAGTGCCCGGGTGAGCTGGGTCGGCACCACGGAGACGTACGCCGGCCCATCGCCCAGCCTCAGATCAGTCAGGCCGCTCAGCCGACCCTCGACTTCGTGCACCGACCGACCACCGACCGCGGCTCGGACGAGCACCATCAGCCCCGCCACGTAGTGGGGCGGCAGGGCCAGCACCCAGCTGCCCGCACCTCCCAGTCGGGCATGGGTCGCCTCGGCCGAGGCCACCAGCGCCGACCGGGAGAGCACCACCCCGCGAGGGCGGCCGGTCGATCCCGAGGTGGCCACGACCGCGGCGGCGTCGGCTTCCGCGACCGGCTGCTCGGGGTGCAGCATCGTCAGCGTCTGCTGCCGCTCCGGACCGGTTGGCGGCAACGCTGCGGTCACTCCGTTTCCGGTCAGGCTGCGTCGCAGCGACGCCAGCACCTCGGCGGTGCCGGTGGCGAGGCGCAGCCGGTCGGTCACGGCAGCCAACCGTACGCGTACTGAGCGCCTGGCACGATGACAAGAAGTTGCGGGCGCGTCCGGCATGCCAGCATGGCGCCGACGCTCCCGCGTACGCTCGGTCCGTGCCGCACACGTATGCGATCGGGCTGCGAACCCGGTTCCGCGGCATCACCCAGCGGCAGGGCATGGTCTGGCAGGGTGCGGCCGGTTGGGCCGAGTGGAGCCCGTTCCTCGACTACGACGGACCTGAGCTGATCCCGTGGCTGCAGGCGGCCGACGAGGCTGCCGACCGGGGCTGGCCGGCAGCGGTGCGGAACGAGGTCGAGGTCAACGCCACCGTCCCCGCGGTCGGTCCCGAGCACGCGGCGGCGATCGTGGCCGAGGCGGGATGTCGGACGGCGAAGGTGAAGGTCGCCGAAGCGGGCCAGGACCTCGCCGACGACCTCGCCCGGGTGGCCGCCGTCCGCGACGCTCTCGGACCCCGAGGCCGGATCCGGGTCGACGCCAACGGCGGTTGGGACGTGGAGCAGGCCACGGCGTCGCTCGCCAGGCTGGTCCGCTACGACCTGGAGTACGCCGAGCAGCCGTGCCCGACCGTCGACGACCTGGCCGCGCTGCGCCTCGCTCTGGCCCGGGGCGGCGTCGACGTGCTCGTCGCGGCCGACGAGTCGATCCGGCGAGCCGCCGACCCCCTTGTGGTGGCGCGAAAGCAGGCCGCCGACATCGCCGTGCTCAAGGTGCAGCCGCTGGGCGGCGTCCGGGCCTGCCTCACGGTGGCCGCGCAGATAGGTCTGCCGGTGGTCGTGTCCAGCGCATTGGAGACCTCGGTCGGCATCGCCGCCAGTGTCGCCTTGGCGGCCGCCCTGCCGGAGCTGCCGTACGCCTGCGGACTCAACACCGTCCGGCTGCTGACCGCCGACCTCACCGACGCCCCCGTCGTCGCCACCGCCGGTCGGGTCTCGGTCCGCTCGGTGATACCGGCTCCGCGGCTGCTCCGCCAGCACGCCGCCGACGCTGGCACCGCCGACTTCTGGCAGGCTCGACTGGACGAGACGCGTCGGCTGGCTGCCGGCCAAGGCAACCGGGTGAGGGGCAACCGGGGGAGGGACATCGATGGGTGAGGCCTCGCGCTGCGCTCAGCTGGTCGTCACCGAGCTGCTCGGCGCCGGTGTCCAGGAGGTGGTGCTGTCGCCGGGATCGCGTAGCGCCCCGTTGGCGTACGAGCTGTTCGAGGCCGACAAGATCGGTCTGCTGCGCCTGCACGTCCGGATCGACGAGCGGACGGCCGGTTTCTTGGCACTCGGTCTGGCCAAGGCCTCGGAGCGGCCGGTCGCGGTGTTGACGACCTCCGGTACGGCGTCCGCGAACCTGCATCCAGCGATCCTCGAGGCTCATCACAGCCGGATCCCGCTGGTCGCGTTGACCGCCGACCGGCCCCGAGCGGTCCGCCATGCCGGCGGGAACCAGACAACCGACCAGGCCGGGCTGTTCGCCCGGCACGTCCGCGCCGAGACCCAGATCGACGACACCCCGGCGACCCCGCGGTCCTGGCGGTTCGAGCTCGCCCGCGTGCTGACCGCGGCCACCGGGGCCCGTAGCGGCACCCCGGGACCGGTGCACATCAACCTCTCCTTCAGCGAGCCGCTCGTACCCGGCGTGGAGACCGCGCCCATCCAGCCCGAGCTGCGGGTGGTGCCACGGCAGCCGCGGCCCGATCCCGTCGAGCTGCCGGTCGGACCGCAGACCCTGGTGGTGGCCGGCGCCATGTCGCCCACCGAGGGGGCGGCCGCCCGGGCCTTCGCCGAGCAGGCTGATCTGCCGCTGCTGGCCGAGCCGGTCAGCAACGCCCGCGGCGGCCCGAACGCCTTGACCACGGGCCGGTTGCTGCTGCGGACCGGGTTGGGCGAGGAGATCGAGCGGGTGGTGATGTTCGGACATCCGACGCTGGCGCGTCCGGTGCTCCGACTCCTGGCTCGCGAAGAGATCGAGCTGGTCATCGTGACCGCCACCGCGGACTGGTTCGATCCAGGCACCAACGCGCAGCTGGTCGCCGACGCGGTGTCGTTGGCCCCGGCGGCGGACGGCTGGCGGCTCCGATGGAGCGAGGCCGACGAGGCGATGACCGATCGGCTCGCCGAGGTGCTCGACGGCCTCGCCTACCTGAGCGGTCCCGTCGTCGCCGCGCGGCTGTGGTCGGCCCTCGGCTCTGCGGACACGCTGGTGGTGGGCTCCTCGACGCCGGTACGCGACCTCGACCTCGCCCCGGTCGGCCCGCACCCACCTGCCGTCTACGCCAACCGTGGTCTCGCCGGTATCGACGGAACCCTCTCGACCGCGATCGGGGTCGGCCTGGTGGTGGAGCGGCCCACCCACGTCCTGGTCGGTGACGAGACGTTCCTGCATGACGTGACGGGTCTGATGGTCGGTCGGCACGAGCAGCGCCCAGATCTGCGGATCGTGGTGGCCAATGACAACGGCGGTTCCATCTTCGCGACTCTCGAGCACGGCCACCCGACCCAGTCGGGAGCGTACGAGCGGATCTTCGGGACACCGCACGACGTCGACCTGGAACGGCTGGCCACTTCGGTCGGGGCCACCCACCGTCGGGTGGAGACCGGGGAGGCCCTGTCCGAGGTGCTCGCCGAGCCGCCGCTGGGGATCGAGGTGGTCGAGGCCGTCATCGACCGCCGGCTGCGACGCACCCTGGACAGCGAGATCGGCTCCCTGACCATCGCGGTGTAGCTGGGTGGTGTCGCGCCGGTGCTTCGACAGGCTCAGCACGCGGATGACGGGCGCGGTCCTGCGCTACGCAATCCCGCGGTGCAGCGCGACGATGCCGCCGGACACGTTCTTCCAGGCGACGTCGCGCCAACCCGCGCCCTGCATCACCTGCGCCAGTCCGGCCTGGTCGGGCCAGCCGAGGATGGACTCGGCCAGGTACTCGTACGCGACGGGGTTGGACGACACCAAGCGGGCCAGAGCGGGGATCGCCGCGACCAGGTAGTTGCGGTAGACCAGCCGGAACGGTGCCCAGGTCGGGGTGGAGAACTCGCACACCACCAACCGGCCGCCAGGCTTCGTCACCCGGCGCATCTCGGTCAGGGCGGCGCCGGTGTCGGACACGTTGCGCAGCCCGAAGGAGATGGTGACCGCATCGAAGCTGTCGTCGGCGTACGGCAGCTGCAGCCCGTCGCCGGCGACGAACGACAGCCGGGGGCTGCGCTGCTTGCCGACCGTCAGCATGCCCAGGGAGATGTCCGTCGGCACCACGAAAGCGCCGGCCGCAGCGAACGGCTCGCTCGAGGTGCCCGTCCCCGCCGCCAGATCCAGCACCCGGTCCCCGACCTGGGGATCGATCGCCACGAGCACCAGCCGGCGCCAGGCCCGATCCTGACCCAGCGACAGCACGTCGTTGGCCAGGTCGTAGCGCTCGGCGACCCGGTCGAACATGGCGGCGACCTCGGCTCGCCCCTTCTCCAGGCTGGCCCGGGTGCCGTGGGTCTGCTGCGTCACGGGGCCAGCCTGCCACGGCTCAGAGCTCGACGACCGCCAGCGGAGTGGTCGTGGGCGAGGGGGACCCGCCGGCCGGCTCCACCGTCACGGCCATCACCTGTGCCCCGTCGACCGGGGCGTCGAACCAGTGCGTGACCGACCCGCTCCCGGTGACCAGGCCCTGTGAGGTCGGATCCTGACCCTGGATCGTCCAGAGCTGATAGACCTTGTCGCTTCCCGGAGACTGCAGGTCGTCGCCCAGGAAGACTGCCTGGTTGCGTTCCTCGGAGATCACGTACGACACGTTGGCGCCGTCGAGCTGGCTGGCGTAGATCTTTGCGTCCGGAGCCGTCAGCAGGTCGGTGATCTGCTGCTCGGCCACCTGCTGGTTGCGCTGGTCGTTCACCAGGGTGACGACCCAGCCGCCCAGGCCGACGACGAGCACCAGCGCCGCGGCCACCAGGCCGATCATCGCTCGCCGGAGGCGTCGCTGCCGACGGGCGGTCAGCTCATCGGTCGCTCCGCTGGTGTAGTGGGTGGGATCACCGTCCGGGGCCACGGGTGGCACCTCGGCGGGCCACGGTCGCTGCACCGTGGTCTCCATCGGCTCCTCGACAGGGTGCTCGGGAGGCAGCGGCCGTACGGTCGCGATCTCGGCCAGGATCGACGAGCGCAACGCCGGCGGCGGCGGAGTCTCCGCCAGCCAGGTCAGCTCCCCGAGTGTCTCGGCGAACTCCGCGCTCTCGCGTCGGCAGCTCTCGCACCCGCTCAGGTGCTCCTCGAACATCTCGCGGTCGTCGTCGTCCAGGGCGTCGGCGACGTAGGCGCCGACCATCGCGTGCAGGCCGTGATCTCGCTCAGACATCTCCCACCCCCTCAGGCCTCGACGCCCAGCGCGTCGCGTAGTCCGATCAGGCCGTCCCGGATCCGTGTCTTGACGGTGCCGAGCGGCAGCTTCAACAATCCCGCCACCTCGCGGTGGGTGTAACCACCGAAGTAGGCCAGGGTCACCGCTTCTCGCTGTATCACGGTGAGCGAGTCCATCCCCTTGCGGACGCGCTCGGTGTCGAGCCGGTGCTCGAGGGTTTCCCACACCTGGTCGTGCGGGGTGTCGGCGTCCAGCCGACCCCAGTCGGTGTCCCGCCGCGTCTCGCTCACCGCCGAGCGGACCCGGTCGACGGCACGGCGGTGGGCGATGGTGGCCATCCAGGCCATCACGTTGCCGCGCTCCGCCGAGAAGCGGCTGGCCTGCCGCCAGATCTCGACGTACACCTCCTGAGTCACCTCGGCCGCCAGATCAGGAGCGCGGAGCACTTTCAGCACCACCCCGTAGATCCGAGCGGACGTCAGGTCGTACAGGTCGGCGAACGCTGCTTCCTGGCCGCGGGCCGAACGATCCAGGAGTTCGGCCAGCCGGGCGGATTGGCGCTGACGTCCCCCGACGTCTGCACCGGCGGTCTCCCCGGCGCCTTCCGCCGCGGCTGGCCTGATCATGGGTTCATCCTCGCCGATCGGCTCAGGACTTCGGCAGCAGGACGTGGTCGATGATGTAGACCGTCGCGTTGGCGGTCTGCACGTTGCCGCACACGACCATGGCTTCGCCGTTGACCTCGAAGCTCTCACCGGAGCCGGTGACCGTCACCGGCTGCGACTTGTTCAGCGTCTGGTGCTCTCCGGCCAGCTGGTCAGGAGCCAGCCGCCCGGCCACCACGTGCGCGGTCAGCACGTCGGTCAGCAGGCCCTTCGGATCGCCCATCGCCTTGGTCATGGTCGCCTTGTCGACGTCGGCGAACGCGTCGTCGGTCGGCGCGAACACCGTGATGTCCTGGGTGGTGTTCAAGGTGTCGACCAGCCCGGCCTCCTTGACGGCACTCACCAGAGTGGACAGCGCCGGGTTGTTGCCGGCGGCCGTGGCGACCGGGTCGGACGACATGCCGTCGAAGGATCCCTTGCCGGTCTTCGGCACCGCCGAGCAGGCCGCGCCGAAGGGCTCCGTGCCGGCGGCGTCCGACATCGACGGCGAGGCGGACGGGCTCATCGGTGCCGACATCGACGGGCTGCTCATCGGTGCCGACGAGCTGCCGGCCGCTGGCGCGGCGGTGCCGCTGTCCATGCCGCAGGCGGCGAAGCTCAGCGGCAGCACGAGAGCGGCACCGAGGGCGGCCAGCCGAGCGTGCCGGCTGACCCGGCGAGTGGTGGTCGTGGTCATGTGCTGCTCCTCGATCTGTGTGTACGGCCTCGGCGAGGTCGTCTCAGCACAGGATTCGGAGCCGCGGCTCGACCGGATTGGTGCGTGGCCGCATCCGCGATCGGGTCGCGGAAGCGGGCAGAATCGCGGCTATGGCCAAACGCACCACCGTGCTCAAGGTGTCGGGACTGAAGCGCGCCTTCGGCTCTCACACCATCTTCGACAAGTTCAGTCTCGAGGTACGAGCGGGTGAGGCCATCGCCCTGACAGGCCGCAACGGCGCCGGCAAGTCGACCCTGCTGCGCTGTCTCGTCGGTGCGGACCGACCCGACGACGGCACGATCGAGGTGCTCGGCACGGCGATGTCGGAGGCGTCCCCGGAGATCCGGCGCAACGTGGCCACGGTGATCGACGACCTGGACTTCTTCCCCGATCTCAGCGTCGTCGAGCACCTCGACCTGCTCGCCCGGGCCCACGGTCACGATGATCCCGACGCCATGGTGGACGAGGTGCTGGACGAGGTCCAGCTGGTGCCGCAGTCAGGTCAGCTGCCCGGCACGCTGTCCTCCGGCCAGCGGCGACGGCTGGCGCTGGCCACCGCCTTCGTCCGGCCACGCAAGCTGTTGATCATGGACGAGCCCGAGCAGCGGCTCGACACCGAGGGTGTGGCCTGGCTGTCGCAGCGGCTGCAGGCGGAGCGCCAGAGCGGGCTGGCGATCGTCTTCGCCAGCCACGAGCCGTCGTTGGTGGAGTCGGTGGCCACCCGGGTCGTTCGCCTGGGCGAGCCGTCATGAGCACGTACGAGGGCTCTGAGGACGACGCCTTCGAGCCCTACCCGGCACATCACGACGCCGGGTTCGAGGGAGACGAGGAGCCGACCCGGCTCGTCGTACCGCCGGCCGCCGAGCTCAAGGACCTGATCCGGCACTGGCGCAAGGGCCGCGCCACCCGCAACCTGTGGGAGGCGTTCTCCGACGCCTACATCGCCGTGATCGCCGCGTTGATGATCGGCGGCGCCCTGGTCAACGTGGTGATCCGGGCGCAGCGGGTGGTGTCGGAGTGCACGTCGGTGTCCTGCCTCTCCGCCCGTACGGTGCTGCCCTGGGCGGCCCTCGTCCTGTCGGTCGCCCTGGCGCTGGCGGTCTCCCGCCTCTTCGGGCCGGTGCTGGCTTCGGCGGCCGAGGGCTTCTGGCTCCTGGACACGCCCGTCAACCGGCCCCGGCTGCTCGGTCCGCGGCTGATGGCCGCCCTGGTGATCGCGGTGGTGGTCGGCGCGCTGGTCGGTGCGGCGATCGCCGCGCTCACCGGTGGTTCGGGCCTGGTGATCGTGGTGTGGTCGATCGCCACCGCGTTGGCCGCCACCTCCGCCGTCTCCTGCGCCGCCGCGCAACAAGGAGCGGAACGGCACCGACTGACCCAGGCGGCGACCTACCTGTTCGGCGTCCTCGGGGTGGTCGCGCTGGTGGTCGTGATCGGGATCGCCTCGGACTGGTTCAGCCTGCCCATCACGGCCGGGGCCGACGCCGAGATCGGGTTCGGGGTGATCGCGGTCTCCACGGTGCTGCTGGTCGTCAGCCTGGTCCTCGCGGTGCGGCGTCTGGGCAGCATCCGTCGGACCCGGTTGACCAGCGGCGGTGCCCTGGTCAGAGGCATCTCCGGAGCCTTCTTCGCTCTCGACTTCGGGCTGGCTCGCGACATCGTCGTCGAGCGGCGCGCCGTCGCGGTCGGGTCCGTCAAGCCACGTCGGGGGAAAGGGCTCGGTCGGCAGGCCCTGGTCTGGCGGGAGTGGCAGCGCCTGCTGCGCTTCCCCCAGCCGCTGTTCATGCTCGCGGTCACCCTCGTCGTTCCGTACGCGTGCGACGCCCTGGGGATGAGCACCCTGTCGCCGGTGGTCGCTGCCCTGGCGCTGTTCGGCGCGACCATTCCGTTGCTCGGCGGACTGCGGGTGCTCACCCGCACCGGCGGACTGCAGCGCTGCCTGCCGTTCACGCTGTCCCAGCTGAAGATCTCGGCCATCACCGTGCCGGCCGCCCTGGTCGCCGTCTGGGCGGTGCTGACCGTGCCGGCCTACCTCGGATTCGGGGACGGGGCGGCTGAGCACACCGTCGACGAGGCTCTCCTGATGGCCATCGCGACCGCGGCGGCGGGGTTGCTCGGCGCCATCCGCTGGGTGCAGGCCAAAGGGCCGGACTTCAGCGCACCGATGATCTCCACGCCGTCCGGCGCGTTCCCGCCCGGGCTGATGACCAACGTCTTCCGGGGCTTCGACCTCTGCCTGATCGGCACCGCCCCGATGCTGTTCGGCTTCTCGCCGCTGTGGTCGCTCGCCATCTGCGCGATCGCCGCGTTGATTCTGCTGAACTCGATGGACGCCGAAGCGATCCGAGCCAGGCAGGTCGAGCAACAGCGCGAGCTGGAGCGGGCGAAACGGCAGCGGGAGGCAGCCGCCTCGGCAGCGAAGCAGAAGAAGCGGTAGCGAGGAACGGCCCTGAGCCTTCGACAAGCTCAGGAGACCCCTGTCGAAGGGCACGGAAGGGCACGACAGTGGTCACTCCGCGGTGAACTGGATCTGGTGCCAACCGCGTGCTCCGTCGGGAAACACCTTGGTCCGTTTCTGCGGCTGGACGGCGCCGGTGCCGTCGGTAGCCCGGACCTCCGCGGTGTGCCGACCGGCCGGGCCGTCGTAGCGGAACCACCACTGCCGCCAGGTGTCGACGCCGGCGGTCGCGGCCAGTCGGGCCTCCTGCCACGCGCCGTCATCGATGCGGATCTCGACCTTCTCGATGCCACGGTGCTGCGCCCAGGCTGTCCCGGCGATCACCTTGCCCGTCCCCAGCGTGCCCAAGGACGTCGGGACCTCGATCTTGCTCTGGGTCAGCACCGGGGCGTCGGTGGCCCAGCCCCGCTCGGTCCAGTACGCAGCCCGGTCCGCGTAGGTGGTGAGCTCGATCCGCTGCAGCCACTTGGTGGCCGAGACGAACCCGAACAGCCCCGGCACCACCATCCGCGCGGGGAAGCCGTGGGCGTCGGGCAGCGGCCCGCCGTTCATCCCCACCGCGATCATCGCGTCGCGCCCGTCGCTGACCGCTGCGTACGGGGTCGAGCAGGTGTAGCCGCTGTCGGAGGAGTAGCTGAACACCTGGTCAACTCCCGGACGTACGCCGACCCGGTCGAGGATCTCGGTGAAGGGCACACCGAGCCAGCGCGCGGAGCTCACGTAGGGCCCACCGACCTCGTTGGACACGCAGGCCAGGGTGATGTCGCGCTCGATCATGGGCAACGCGAGCAGCTCGGCGTAGGTCAGGTCCAGCGGGCGGTCGACGAGGCCGTCGACCCGCAGTGTCCACGTCGCCACGTCCACCCGGGGCGTCACCAGGGAGATGTCGACCCGGTAGAAGGCGTCGTCGGGGGTGGTGAAGGGTTGGACGCCGGGCACCTGGACGCCGTCGGAAACGGCCGGCGCCGGCGACGTGGGCCGGGGCAGCCTGATCAGCTCGCGGGCGGCCTGCCGGGTCCGGTTGACTGCCTCGCCGATGCCGGCTCCGAGGGCCGCCATCACACCGACACCGACCAGGGCCGCGAGCAAGCGCCGCCGAGAGCCGTCGGGCATCGCCGATGTCTCGGCCGGCTGCACGGTGGCTCGTCCGATCAGGGCCAGCGCGGCGACCCCCGCGACCGCCGCGGCCACTGAGGGAACGATGCTCCAGGTCCCGTCGAAGGTGAGCCCGCTGCGGGCCAGAGCCGCGGCCGCGCCCACCAGCCCCAGCCCACCGATGGCCACCAGCGCTGTTCGTGGGCGACGCCAGGCCAGCAACCCGATCGCCGCGGCCGCCACCAGCAGCGCCACCGCGATGCCGCCGATCAGCACCGGCTTGTCCCACGTCCCGAGCAGGCGGACCGTCGCCTCCTTCACCGGCGTCGGGGCCGCGTCCACCGCCACGGAGCCGACGGCGACGAGCGGCGATGCTGCTGGTCGCGCGATGACCGCGGCCACGAGATGGCCGACCCCGAGTGCCGCCAGCGCGGCCAGCACCCCGGCCAGTGCCTGCGCCGGTCTCCGTGGTGTCTCCATGGAGAGAGTTCGGAGCCGTTCGGGGGCGCGGATGGGCCCGTACGGAAGGAAGTCTCCTCCGGTGACCGAGCTGTCAGATTCTGTGGTGGCTCGGGCGACCACCGGTGCTGACAGGTCGGGGATAGATTGGCTGGCGTGGTGACCCGCCCCGATCCGACCCCGCCCCGGCTGTACGCACGGACGGTCGAGATCGACGATCCCGGCCCGCTGACCACCCTGCTGCCCGAGCACGACGCGTACGCCTGGGTACGGCGGGGCGAGGGCATGGTCGGCTGGGGCGAGGTGGTGCGCTGCAAGCCGGCCACCATCGTCGAAGCGGAGGAGTGGTGGACCGGCCTCGTGTCCCAGGTGGTCTCGGTCAGCGACCTCGAGCACACCTCCGGCGCCGGCTTCATGGCGTTCGGCAGCTTCGTGTTCGACCCGGTGACGACCGAGGGACGCTCGACCTTGGTGGTGCCGCGGACGGTGCTCGGCCGGCGTGGCGGTCGGTCTTGGCTGACGCAGATCGGCACGTCGTTCGGGCACGACGACACGCTGCCGGCCGCGCCCGCCGCCCGTGCCCCGCGCGGGATCTCGTACGCCGACGGAGGTCTGACCGGCCCGCAGTGGGAAGCAGCGGTCGCCGAAGCGGTCCGTCGGATCAACGCCGGTGAGCTGGAGAAGGTGGTGCTGGCCCGCGATCTGCTGGCCCGGGCCGCGGAGCCGCTCGATCTGCGCTGGATCCTGTCCCGGTTGGCCGAGCGCTATGAGCGGTGCTGGAGCTATCTGGTCGACGGGCTGGTCGGCGCCACACCGGAGATGCTGTTGCGTCGGGAGAACGGTTTGGTCACCTCCCGGGTGCTGGCCGGAACCATCCAGCGCAGCGGCGACAACATCCGTGACCTCGCGTCGGCCGCCGCCCTGGCCCGGTCCAGCAAGGACCTCGAGGAACACGAGTACGCGGTCGCCTCCGTCGCGCAGGCGCTGGCGCCGTACTGCTCGGGGATGAACGTGCCCGACGCGCCGTACGTGCTGGAGCTGCCCAACGTGCTGCACCTGGCCACCGACGTCACCGCCGTCGCCGGCCCGGACCGGACGTCGCTGGGGCTCGCGGCCGCTCTGCACCCGAGCGCCGCCGTCTGCGGAACTCCGACCGAGACCGCCCGGGCGACGATCGCCGATCTGGAGCACCTGGATCGGGAGCGGTACGCCGGTCCGGTCGGCTGGATCGACGCCCAGGGCGACGGTGAGTGGGGGATCGCGCTGCGTTGCGGTCTGGTCGACGAGACCGATCCCCGGCAGATCCGCCTCTACGCCGGCTGCGGGATCGTCGCCGGCTCCGACCCGGAGGCCGAGCTGACCGAGTCCAACGCCAAGCTGGTGCCGATGCGCGATGCGCTCGGCTGACGCGAGGGGTCGGTCGGCTCTGCTGCGTCTCCCGTCGAATGACGGAAAACGCAACCAACCGGGTCGCCGGTGACCAGCGCAGGCACTCCACGACTGTCCGCTGTCGTGCTGGCCGGTGGCGAGGCGCGGCGGTTCGGCGGCGACAAGCTGGCCGCCGACATCGACGGTCGGTCGCTGCTGGAGCACGCCCTCGACGAGCTGCCGACCGACGCCCGAGTCGCCGTCGTCGGACCTGCGCGACCTCTCTCCCGGACGGCCACCTTCCTGCGCGAGGACCCACCCGGCGGCGGGCCGGCGGCCGGGTTGATCACCGGACTGATCTGGGCCCTCGAGCTGCGGGCGGAGGTGATCGTCACGCTGCCCGGTGATGCGCCGGGGGGTGGCCGGGCTGCCGCGGTGCTGCTGGCGGATCTCCGCCCGAACGAGCAGGCGGTCGTCGGCCTCGACGAGTCCGGTCGCCAGCAGGTGCTCCAGCTCGCGCTCCGAGCCGCCGCCGCGCGGCGGCTGGTTGAGCTCGCCGGGCCGGAGCGTGGCCATGATCAGTCCGTCCGCAGACTCGTGTCCGCTCTCGCGCCGCGGCCACGTGCCTTGCCTGCCGACCTGTCGTACGACATCGACACTGCCGATCAGCTCAGGCATTTTCGCAACCACAACCGCGCGTAATTCGACGCAGATTTCTTGCCTGCAAGGGAAACGTCCGCCAGTCGGTACCACCCCGCTGATGCTGGCCGGGCGGAAGTCGTAGGGTAGGTTCGCAGAGTTCGTGAAGGTTTTCACGAGCACAGACCCCGTACCCCGCTCATCGCTGACGCCAGGAGGATTCGATGCCAGTCGAGGCCGACGTCCTCGTCGTGGGCGCCGGACCCGCCGGTTCGGCGACGGCGACGCACTTGGCTCGGCGCGGTCTGGACGTGGCGCTGCTGGAGAAGTCGCAGTTCCCGCGGGAGAAGGTCTGCGGCGACGGGCTCACCCCACGGGCGACTCGGCAGCTGATCCGCCTCGGCATCGACACCAGCACCGACGCGGGCTGGCTGCACAACGTCGGGCTGCGGATCTACGGCGGCTCCACCACACCGTTCGAGCTGCCCTGGCCGGAGCTGGCCGACTTCCCCTCGTACGGTCTGGTCCGCCCGCGCGCCGACTTCGACGACCTGCTGGCCCGGAACGCGGTGGCCTCGGGAGCGAAGCTGTACGAGCTGTGCAACGTCACGGCCCCGATCGTCGACGAGGCCACCGGTCGGATCACCGGCGTGACCACCAAGGACGGCGAGAGCTTCCACGCCCCGCTGGTCGTGGCCGCCGACGGCAACTCCACCCGGCTGAGCCTGGCCATGGGGCTGACCAAGCGGGATGACCGGCCGATGGGGGTGGCGGTCCGCACCTACTACCGCAGCCCACGCCACCTCGACGACCACCTGGAGTCCTGGCTCGAGCTGTGGGCGGGCAAGCCGGGGGAGAGCGATCTGCTGCCCGGCTACGGCTGGATCTTCGGGATGGGCGACGGGACCTGCAACGTGGGCCTCGGGGTGCTCAACACGTCCTCGGCGTTCGGCAAGACCGACTACAAGGACCTGCTGACGCGGTGGCTGGACAACACGCCCGAGGAGTGGGGCTTCCGCGACGAGAACATGACCACCAAGGTCAGCGGTGCGGCGCTGCCGATGGGCTTCAACCGCACGCCGCACTACACCAAGGGCCTGCTGCTGGTCGGCGACGCCGGCGGCATGGTCAACCCGTTCAACGGTGAGGGCATCGCCTATGCGATGGAGTCCGCCGAGCTGGCCGCCGACGCGGTTGCCGAGGCGCACTACCGTGGCGTCGGGACCTCCAGCGCCGAGCGGGCGCTGCAGGGCTATCCCGAGCAGCTGAAGGCTGAGCTCGGCGGCTACTACACCCTGGGCAACGTGTTCGTGAAACTGATCGGCAACCCGAAGGTGATGAGCATCTGCACCAAGTACGGGCTGCCGCGCAGGACCTTGATGCGCTTCACCCTGAAGCTCCTGGCCAACTTGCACGACAGCCGGGACGGGGACGCCATGGACAAGATCATCAACGCGCTCTGCAAGATCGCCCCGGCGGCCTGATCGACACCGATGGGAGTGGAAACGTGAGTCCCTATCTCGGCATCGTGATCATGCTGGCGATCGCCTCGGCGTTCGTCGGGCTGACGATCATGACCTCGATCATGGTCGGTCCCGGACGCTACAACCGGGCGAAGTACGACTCGTACGAGTGCGGGATCCAGCCCACGCCGCAGCCGCTCGGCGGCGGCCGGTTCCCGGTGAAGTACTACATCACCGCGATGCTGTTCATCATCTTCGACATCGAGATCGTGTTCCTCTACCCGTGGGCGGTCTCCTTCGACCAGATGGGCACCTTCGCCCTGGTGGAGATGGTGCTCTTCGTGATCACCGTCTTCCTGGCTTACCTCTACGTGCTGCGACGCGGCGGCCTGGAATGGGACTGATCATGACTGTACGAGCGCAGCGAGTACCAGCCCCACCGGCGAGGTGTGTCAATGATCAGATGATCATCGACCTCCAGACCCTCCTGGAAGGAGATCACCGTGGGTGTTGAGGAGAAGCTCCCCACTGGCGTCTTGTTGACCACGGTCGAAGGCCTGTTCGGCTACATGCGCAGCGCCTCGTTCTGGCCGGCCACCTTCGGCCTGGCCTGCTGCGCGATCGAGATGATGACGTACGGCGCACCGCGCTACGACTCCGGTCGGTGGGGTCAGGAGGTGTTCCGCGCATCGCCACGGCAGGCCGACCTGATGATCGTCGCCGGCCGGGTGAGCCAGAAGATGGCGCCGGTGCTGCGGCAGATCTACGACCAGATGCCGAACCCGAAGTGGGTGCTGGCCATGGGCGTCTGTGCCAGCACGGGCGGGATGTTCAACAACTACGCGATCGTGCAGGGTGTTGATCATGTGGTGCCGGTCGACATGTACCTGCCCGGTTGCCCGCCCAGACCGGACATGCTGATCGATGCGATGTTCAAGCTGCGAGACAAGGTCCGCCATCGTCCGGTCGGCCTGCACGAGATCGCTGCGCACGATGAGGCCGAACAGCGTCAGCTGGAGACACCCGCGGCGCACGAGCTGAAGGGTCTGCTGCGGTGAGCGACGACCCGCGCCCCGATCCGCGCCCTGAGCCTGTCGATCCGCGCCCTGAGCCTGTCGAAGGGCAGGCGTCGGAAGGGCGGTCTTCGGCGAGCTCAGACCACGAGCCAGCCCCAGAGCCCGCCGGTCCGCACACCGAGTCCGACGCGAAGGCGCCGATCAAGGGCGCCGTGCCGGAGGGCGAGTCGGAGCCGGACGCCGGTACGAGAAGCGAGTCCGCCACCGGTGCTCCATCCGACGTGGCCAGCGACGAGACCGAGGCCGACGAGACGACCCAGGAGGGCGCAGTCGACAAGGCCGAGCCCAGGGCGGAGGTGATCGAGACCCGGCAGGGCATGTTCGGCGTGCACGGCACCGGCGACACGTCCGGCTACGGTGGCCTCACACGCACCATCGAGTTCCCGTCGGCCTCCCCGCCACCGTTCGGTGGGTGGTGGGATCAGGTCAACGACCGGATCGGACAGCTGGTGCCGAGCTACTCCGACGTGATCACCAAGGTGGTCATCCACCGAGGCGAGATCACCTTCCACGTCGACCGGCGGCATCTCGCCGAGCTCATTCAGCAGCTGCGCGACGACGCGTACCTCCGGTTCGAGTTCTGCAGCAGCATCTCGGGCGTGCACTATCCGGCCGACAAGGGTGCCGAGCTGCACGCGGTCTACCACCTGCAGTCGATGACCCACAACCGTCGGATCCGGCTCGAGGTCAGCTGTCCCGATGACGATCCGCACATCCCCTCGGTGGTGGCGACCTACCCGACCGCCGACTGGCACGAGCGGGAGACCTGGGACTTCTTCGGCATCGTCTTCGACGGTCACCCAGCTCTGACCCGGATCTTGATGCCGGACGACTGGCCCGGCCACCCGCAACGCAAGGACTACCCCCTCGGGGGCATCCCGGTCGAGTACAAGGGCGCCACGATCCCGCCCCCGGACCAGCGGAGGAGCTACTCGTGACTCTGTTCGAACCCTGCGGCGTGTCAGCGCACACCCGGGCGTTCCCGCTCGGGATCGTGCTTCCTGCACCAGTTGCAACCAGCGCGAGAGGCACGATCCCGAGCGAGAACAGCCGTCCTGGAGGAATGCGGTCATGAGCGTGAACACCGACCCGTACGGTTTCGCCGCCGACGCGGCGGAGGGCCAGGTCTACACCGTCACCGGTCAGGACTGGGACGCCCTCGTCGCCGAGCAGGCCGAGCGTGGTGACGAGCGGATCGTGGTCAACATGGGTCCGCAGCACCCGTCCACCCACGGCGTGCTCCGGTTGATCTTGGAGATGGAGGGTGAGTCGGTCACCGAGGCCCGCTGCGGCATCGGCTACCTGCACACCGGCATCGAGAAGAACATGGAGTTCCGGACCTGGACGCAGGGCGTCACCTTCTGTACCCGGATGGACTACCTTTCACCGTTCTCGCAGGAGACCACCTACTGCCTGGGCGTGGAGCGGCTGCTGGACATCGAGGACCAGATCCCGGAGAAGGCCAACGTCCTCCGGGTGCTGATGCTGGAGCTCAACCGGATCTCCTCCCACCTGGTCTGCATCGCCACCGGCGGCATGGAGATCGGCGCCCTGACCGTGATGACCATCGGATTCCGCGAGCGGGAGAAGGTGCTGGACGCCTTCGAGCTGATCACCGGATTGCGGATGAACCACGCCTACATCCGGCCGGGCGGCGTGGCCCAGGACCTGCCTCCCAACGCCTTGACTCACCTGCGTGATCTCGTGGTCTGGTTGAAGAAGCACCTGCCCGAGTACGCCGACTTCTGCAACGCCAACCCGATCTTCATCGGACGCCTGGGCGGGGTCGGCCACCTGGACCTGGCCGGGTGCCTGGCGCTGGGCATCAGCGGTCCGCCGCTGCGGGCCACCGGCTATGACTGGGACCTGCGCAAGAAGCAGCCCTACTGCGGGTACGAGACGTACGACTTCGAGGTCCAGACCTGGGACACCTGCGACGCGTACGGCCGCTTCCGGATCCGGCTGAACGAGATGTGGGAGAGCGTCAAGATCGTCGAGCAGTGCATCGAGCGGCTGGAGAGGATGGAGGGGGATCCGATCATGATCGCCGACGGCAAGATCGCCTGGCCCGCTCAGCTGTCCATCGGCAGCGACGGGATGGGCAACTCGAACGAGCACATCAAGCACATCATGGGCGAGTCGATGGAAGCGCTGATCCACCACTTCAAGCTGGTCACCGAGGGCTTCCGGGTGCCGCCGGGGCAGGCGTACGTGCCGATCGAGAGCCCGCGCGGCGAGATCGGGGCGCACGTGGTCTCCGACGGTGGCACCAAGCCGTTCCGGGCGCACTTCCGCGACCCGAGCTTCGTCAACCTGCAGGCGATGCCGGCGTTGTGCGAGGGAGCCATGGTCTCCGACGTTGTGGTCGCGGTCGCGTCGCTGGACCCGGTGATGGGTGGGGTGGACCGATGACTCTCCGCTTCCGCTCACCGACACCGGACCATCCGTCCCGCGCAACCATCCGCCCTCGCAGGCTCGGGCTCCCGCCAGGCCCGTCCACGCGCGGGACGGACGGTCCAGTGACGGTGAGCTCGGTGCCCATCGCGACCTCCCTGCGCCATCGTTGTGCCGCGGGTGCGACGACGACGTCGGAGGTCACCCCTCGCACATGGAGAGATGGACTATGAGTCTCACCGAGCCGAACCCGCCGAGCGAGCCGGGCCGGTCCAACGGGCATGCCGGCGGCGACATCGCCAGCGAGGAGCTGGCTGGCCGGCTGACCAGTGCCGCCGCGACCAAGCACGGGCACTTCACCACCCACTTCGACGAGCCGAGCATCGACTACTCCAGCACCGGCACCGCCATCGACGCCACCACGATCGCCGAGCTCCAGGTGATCGCGGGTCGCTATCCGCAGTCCCGGTCGGCGTTGCTGCCGATGCTGCACCTGGTGCAGAGCGTCGAGGGTCGGGTGACCCCGCGAGGCATCGAGGTGTGCGCCGAGATCCTCGGCCTGAGCACCGCCGAGGTCAGCGGCGTCGCGACCTTCTACACGATGTACAAGCGGCGACCGGTCGGGGAGTACCACGTCGGGGTCTGCACCACCGCGCTCTGCGCGATCATGGGTGGCGACGAGGTGTACGCCAAGCTGCAAGATCATCTGGGGATCGGCAACGACGAGACCACCGACGACGGCGTGATCACCCTCGAGCACCTGGAGTGCAACGCGGCCTGCGACTTCGCGCCGGTGATGATGGTCAACTGGGAGTTCTTCGACAACACCACTGCGGAGAGGGCCTGCGAGGTGGTCGACGCGCTCCGGGCCGGCGAGACGGTGACCGCGACCCGCGGTGCTCGGGTGTGCACTTGGCGGGAGGCCGAGCGGGTGCTGGCCGGGTTCTCCGACGATCGGGCCGACGAGGGACCGACTGCTGCGAAGGAATCATTGTTGGGCTTGCGGATCGCAGCCGAGAAGGGCTGGACGGCGCCACCGCGACCTGAGCCTGCTTCGTCATCTCCGCCCTCTGAGTCCGTCGAAGGGGGGAAGAAATGAGCGGTCCTTCGACAGGCTCAGGACACGGTCCTTCGACAGGCTCAGGACACGGTCTGTTGACGCCGGTGCTCACCGCCAACTGGGGCGACGAGCGGGCCTGGAAGCTGCACAACTACGAGCGGGGTGGCGGCTACTCCGCACTGCGCAAGGCCCTGAACATGGACCCGGCGGCCGTGGTGGACGAGGTCAAGGAATCGGGGCTGCGCGGTCGCGGCGGCGCCGGCTTCCCGACCGGGATGAAGTGGTCGTTCATCCCGCAGGACAACCCGAAGCCCAAGTACCTGGTGGTCAACGCCGACGAGTCCGAGCCGGGCACCTGCAAGGACATCCCGCTGATGATGGCCACACCGCACACCCTGGTCGAGGGGGTGATCATCGCCTCCTACGCGATCCGCGCCTCGTACGCGTTCATCTACGTCCGCGGCGAGGTGCTGCACGTCGTCCGCCGTTTGCAGCAGGCGGTTCGCGAGGCCTACTCCGCCGGCTATGCGGGCAAGAACATCCTGGGCACCGGCTACGACCTGGAGATCGTCGTGCACGCCGGGGCCGGTGCCTACATCTGCGGTGAGGAGACAGCGCTGCTGGACTCGCTGGAGGGCCGTCGGGGCCAGCCGCGGCTGCGGCCTCCGTTCCCCGCCGTAGCGGGTCTGTACGCCAGCCCGACGGTGATCAACAACGTGGAGTCGATCGCCTCGGTGCCGTGCATCATCGCCAACGGGTCGGAGTGGTTCGCCTCGATGGGGACCGAGAAGTCCAAGGGCATGACGATCTACTCGCTGTCCGGCCACGTGTCCAACCCCGGGCAGTTCGAGGCGCCGCTGGGCATCACGCTGCGCCAGCTGCTGGATCTGGCCGGCGGCATCCGTGAGGGGCACCAGCTGAAGTTCTGGACTCCGGGTGGGTCCTCGACCCCGATCCTGACCGACGAGCACCTCGACATCCCGTTGGACTACGAGGGCGTGGCCAGCGTGAAGTCGATGCTCGGCACCAAGGCGCTGCAGTGCTTCGACGAGACCACGTCGGTGGTCAGGACGGTGCTGCGCTGGACCGAGTTCTACAAGCACGAGTCGTGCGGCAAGTGCACCCCCTGCCGAGAGGGCACCTGGTGGCTGGTGCAGATCCTCAAGCGGATGGAGGCCGGCCACGGGGAAGAGGGCGACATCGAGAAGCTCCTCGACCTGTGCGAGAACATCCTCGGCCGCTCGTTCTGCGCCCTGGGTGACGGAGCGACCTCCCCGATCAGCTCGGCGATCACGTACTTCCGGGACGAGTTCGAGGCGGCCATGCACACCCCGGCTTGGGAGCTGTTTCCGTATGAGCGCAGCACGATCTTCGTCCGGGAAGGAGTGGGCGCGTGAGTAGCAATCGTGCTCTCAGCTTCTCGAAGGGCTCAGGAGACGGTCCTTCGACAAGCTCAGGACGCGGACCGACAGGCTCAGGACGCGGAGGAGCGCGATGACCGCCACAGCCAATCCCAGCCAGGACCTCGAGAAGCGTGAGGACCTGATCACCCTGACCATCGACGACGTCGAGGTCAGCGTGCCGAAGGGCACGCTGGTGATCCGGGCCGCCGAGCTGATCGGCACCGAGATCCCGCGGTTCTGTGACCACCCGCTGCTCGACCCGGTCGGCGCCTGCCGGCAGTGCCTGGTCGAGGTGACCGATGCCGGCAACGGGCGGCCGATCCCCAAGCCGCAGGCCTCCTGCACCCTGGAGGTAGCCGCCGGCATGGTGGTCAAGACCCAGGTCACCTCGCCGGTCGCCGACAAGGCGCAGCACGGCAACATGGAGTTCCTGCTGATCAACCACCCGCTGGACTGCCCGATCTGCGACAAGGGCGGCGAATGCCCGCTGCAGAACCAGGCCATGTCGCACGGCCAGGCCGAGAGCCGCTTCTCCGACGTCAAGCGGACCTACCCGAAGCCGATCAACATCTCGGCGAACGTGCTGCTGGATCGCGAGCGCTGCGTGCTCTGTGCCCGCTGCACGAGGTTCTCCGAGCAGGTCGCCGGTGACCCGTTCATCGCCTTGATCGAGCGCGGGGCGCTGCAGCAGGTGGGGATCTACGAGAAGCAGCCGCTGCACTCCTACTTCTCCGGCAACACCATCCAGATCTGTCCGGTCGGCGCGCTGACCAGCTCGTCCTACCGGTTCCGCTCGCGCCCGTTCGACCTGGTGTCGGTGCCCAGCATCGCCGAGCACGACGCGTGCGGGTCGGCGATCCGGGTCGACTACCGGCGCGGCCAGGTGATGCGCCGACTGGCGGGCGACGACCCCGAGGTCAACGAGGAGTGGATCACCGACAAGGACCGGTTCGCCTTCGCGTACGGCCGCGGGGCCGACCGGCTGACCCGACCACTGGTCCGCGACAACGACGCCGACGGCAGCTCGGTGCTCCGACCGGCCTCCTGGCCGGAGGCGATCGACGTCGCCGTCCGCGGCCTGCGTGCGGCCCTGAAACCACCGGTCGACCAGAACCCACCCGCAGACCCAGATGCTCCGGCCATTGGGAGCTCGGGCAGCCGGGTGGGAGTGCTGACCGGTGGTCGGCTGACCCTGGAGGACGCGTACGGGTACGCCAAGTTCGCCCGCGCCGTGCTCGGCACCAACAACATCGACTTCCGGTCCCGGCCGCACAGCGAGGAGGAGGCCGAGTTCCTGGCGCACGCCGTGGCGGGCACCGGGCTGGGTGTGACCTACGCCGACCTGCAGAACGCCAAGCGGGTGCTGCTGGTCGGCCTCGAGCCGGAGGAGGAGGCCGGGGCGATCTTCCTGCGGTTGCGCAAGGCGGTCGGCAAGCATGGTCTCCGGGTCGCGACCGTCGCGCCGTACCTGAGCAACGGGAACCGCAAGCTGAACGCGACCCTGATCGCCGCCTCGCCGGGCGCGGAGGCCGGCGCGCTGGATGATCTGGGCGACCTGACGCCGGATCCGGACACGATCGTCCTGGTAGGCGAGCGGGCTGCGCTGGCTTCCGGCACCCTGACCGCTGTCCTGCGGCTGGCTGAGCGCACCGGTGCCCGGCTGGCCTGGGTGCCGCGCCGAGCCGGTGACCGTGGAGCGGTGGAGGCCGGCTGCCTGCCGAACCTGCTGCCGGGTGGCCGCCCGGTCAGCGATCCGGCCGCCCGGGTCGACGTGGCCGCCGCCTGGGGCAGCGCGAGTCTGCCGGCCGAGCCCGGTCGCGACACCGACGAGATGCTGCTCGCGGCTGCCGATGCCGAGCTCGGAGCCTTGGTCGTGGCCGGCGTGGACCCGGCGGACCTGCTCGATCCCGCTGCTGCCCTCGAGGGGCTGGAGCGCGTCGGCTTCGTGATCAGCATCGAGACCCGCGAGTCGGCGGTCACCGAGCGGGCCGACGTGGTCCTCCCGGTGTCGCTGATCGAGGAGCGGGCCGGCACCTTCGTCGACTGGGAGGGCCGCGAGCGCGGCTTCGACGCCGTCTTCGCCAAGCCCAGCTCGATGAGCGATCTCCGCGTGCTCGCCGCGCTGGCGGACGGGCTCGGCCGACCGCTCGACCTGCGCACCGCTGCGCAGGCCAAGACCGAGCTCGACGAGCTCGGCGCCTGGACCGGCACCCGCGCCGCCGCCCCGAGCATCGGCGCCGGCGCCAACGCGGCCCCGGACGACGGTCAGGTGCTGCTGGCTACCTGGCGGATGCATCTCGATCACAGCTCGGCGATGGCGAACGAGCCGTATCTGCTGGACACCGCGAGGCCCCCGGTGGCTGTGCTCAGCCCGGACACCGCCGAGGCGTTCGGCGTGGTCGAGCAGGTCAGGGTCAGCAACGACCATGGCTCCATCTGGCTGCCGGTCGAGCTGGCCGCCGAGATGGTGCCCGGGGTGGTGTGGCTGCCGACTCGACCACGCGGCCACGACGTCGCCGAGCACCTCGCGGCCGCGGCCGGCGATCCCGTACGGATTGAGGGGGCGTAGGCCGATGATCGCGCTGGATCTCGAGCTGTTCTTGAACGACCCGTGGTGGCTGGTGCTGATCAAGGCGGTCTTCGCCCTGGTCTTCCTGCTCGTGATGACCTTGTTCACGATCTGGTACGAGCGACGTGTGGTCGGCTTGATGCAGCACCGCAAGGGCCCGACCATGAACGGCCCCTTCGGTCTGCTGCAGTCGCTCGCCGACGGCATGAAGCTGATGTTCAAGGAGGACTTCACTCCGAAGAACGCCGAGAAGGTCGTCTTCATGCTGGCCCCGTTCGTGATGGCCATCCCCGCCGTCACGGCGATCTGCGTCATCCCGCTGGCCGGCGTGGTCCGGATCCCGTTCACCGACGTCACCACGCCGCTCCAGGTCACCGACCTGCCGGTCTCGGTGCTCTTCATCGTCGCACTGGCCTCGGTCGGCGTGTACGGGATCGTGCTGGCCGGCTGGTCCGGTGGCTCCACCTACTCGCTGCTCGGAGCGATCCGGTCCAGCGCGCAGGTGATCAGCTACGAGATCGCCATGGGTCTGGCCCTGGTCGGGGTGTTCCTGTACGCCGGCTCGCTGTCCACCTCGGAGATCGTGGCGGCCCAGGCGCAGCCGAACTTCACGCTCTTCGGGCAGACCTTCCCGCTGTGGTACTGCGTGATGTTGATCCCGTCGTTCGCGATCTACCTGATCTCCATGGTGGGTGAGACCAACCGCGCGCCGTTCGACCTGCCGGAGGCCGAGGGTGAGCTGGTCGGCGGCTTCCACACCGAGTACTCCTCGATGCGGTTCGCCATGTTCTTCATGGCCGAGTACATGAACATGATCACCGTGTCCGCGCTGGCGACCACGCTGTTCCTGGGTGGCTGGCATGCGCCGCTGCCGTTCAACCTGATTCCCGGGCTCGACCAGGGCTGGTGGGGGCTGCTCTGGTTCACCCTGAAGGTACTGGTCTGTCTGTTCGTCTTCGTCTGGCTGCGGGGCACCCTGCCGCGGCTGCGCTACGACCAGTTCATGAGCTTCGGCTGGAAGTACCTGATCCCGATCTCCCTGGTCTGGCTGATGGCCGTGGCCGCGTTCCGGCTCGGCAACCGGGAGGGCTGGTTCTCCACCCCGACCTTCTGGGTCATCGCCGGCATCATCCTGGTCGGCCTGATCGTGCTGACCTTCGTCGGTGGCGGCGAGGAGGACGAGGCGCCTGCCGTCGCATCCTCCGAACCGTTCGACGCCTTCGCCGGCGGCTATCCGGTACCACCGCAAGGCGACCAGCAGCTGCCGGAGCTGGCCGGCGTGCTGGCCGGCGAGGGTGAGGAACAGGCTCCGCCACCGCGCCGGGCCGCTCGGCCGATGCCGGGCAGCCCCGAGCAGACGACGCCAGACCCGACCCGAGAGGAGCAGTCCTGATGGGTGTCTTCGACCCGATCGCCGGGTTCGGGGTGACGTTCAAGACGATGTTCCGCAAGACGTTCACCGAGGAGTACCCCAACGCGCCCAAGGTGACGGCCCCGCGCTTCCACGGGCGGCATCAGCTCAACCGGTGGCCGGACGGACTGGAGAAGTGCGTCGGCTGCGAGCTCTGCGCCTGGGCCTGCCCGGCCGACGCCATCTACGTCGAGGGTGCCCAGAACATCGAAGGTGAGCGGTTCTCCCCCGGGGAACGGTACGGCCGCGTCTACCAGATCAACTACCTGCGCTGCATCCTGTGCGGGCTGTGCATCGAGGCCTGCCCGACCCGGGCCCTCACCATGACCAACGAGTTCGAGCTGGCCGACGACAACCGGGCGGACCTGATCTACGAGAAGGCCGACCTGTTGGGACCGCTGCTGCCGGGCATGGAGGCGCCACCGCACGAGCGGCGGCTGGGTGACGACGAGCAGGCGTACTTCCTGGGTCTTCCGGCGAGTGGCCGGCCGGATGACCGGGCCGGTGACATCAGCGGCTGGACGCCGCCGGTGCCCAATCAGGGTCTGAAGGGCATGAAGGAGCGCAAGCGGGCCGAGAAGGAACGCGCCAAGGCGGAGAAACGAGAGGCCCGCTCGTGACGGTACTGACCCCCTTGGTCACCGGCGCCGAGGTCGCGTTCTGGATGCTGGCCCCGGTGATGATCCTCGGCGCGCTCGGGATGATCCTGTCCCGCAAGCCGGTGCATTCTGCGCTGTGCCTGGCGGCGGTGATGATCTCGCTGGCTGTGCAGTACGCGGCCCAGGACGCCCCGTTCCTGTTCGTCGTGCAGATCATCGTCTACACCGGCGCGATCTTGATGCTGTTCTTGTTCGTGCTGATGCTGGTGGGCGTCGACGCCGCCGACTCGCTCGTCGAGACCATCCGCGGTCAGCGGGTCTGGGCCGTGGTCGCCGGGGTCGGCTTCGGCATCCTGCTGGTGTTCGCGGTCGGCAACGCCGTGGTCGGCTCGCCGCTGGGACTGGAGAGTGCGAACAGCCAGCACGGGGGCAACGTCCAGGGGATCGCCGCGCTCGTCTTCACCCGGTACGTGTTCGCCTTCGAGGCCACCGCCGCCCTGCTCATCACCGCCGCACTCGGCGCGATGGTGCTGGCCCACCGGGAGCGACTCACCGCCAAGAAGACCCAGGTCGAGCTGGTCACCGAGCGGATGCAGAAGTACGCCGAGACCGGCCAGCATCCCGGACCGCTGCCCAGCCCCGGCGTGTTCGCCCGGCACAACGCGGTCGACACCCCCGCCCTCCTGCCGGACGGAACCGCCTCCGAGCTGTCGGTGTCGGCCACCCTGCGGGCCCGCGGCACGGTAGCCGATGCACGGGACCTGTCCGCTCCGATCCAGCGCACCCTGCGGGAGATCGAGAGCGAGGACGGCGGCGGCGGTCCTGATGACGCGGCCGACGACACCGGCCCCGGCTTCGACGTGTCCCGCAACGTCGGCCAGTCCGTCGAGCGGAGCGAGCAGTCCAGCGGAGCCGGGGGAGGAAGCGACCAGTGAATCCGGACTACTACATCGGCCTCTCGGCGATCCTGTTCACCATCGGGCTGATCGGCTTCATGACCCGACGCAACGCGATCGTCGCCTTCATGTGCGTGGAGCTGATGCTCAACGCCACCAACCTGTCGCTGGTCACCTTCTCCCGTGTGCACGGCGCGTTGGACGGACAGGTGGCGGCCTTCTTCGTCATGGTGGTGGCCGCGTGCGAGGTGGTGGTGGGGCTCGCCATCATCGTGGCGATCTTCCGCACCCGGCGGTCGGCCTCCGTCGACGACGCGAACCTGCTGAAGTTCTGAGGAGAGATCGGTGAACCTGCTCGAGGTGGTCACCCCGGTCGCGGCCGAGGGACTTTTCACGTACGCCTGGCTGCTGATCGCCATCCCGGCGGTCAGCGCGGCGATCCTGCTGCTGGTGGGCCGGGCCGGAGATGCCTGGGGGCACCTGCTCGGTGTCCTGGCCCCGATCCTGTCCTTCGTGATCGGCGCGGCCCTGTTCATCCAGCTGGTCGGCAGGGAGGAGGCGCAGCGCGCGGTCGCCGTACCGCTCTACTCCTGGATCACCTCCGGTCGCTGGGACATCGGCGTCGGGCTGCTGGTGGACCAGCTGTCGATCGTGTTCGTGCTGCTGATCACCGGTGTCGGCAGCCTGATCCACATCTACTCGATCGGCTACATGGCGCACGACGAGCGCCGGCGCCGGTTCTTCGGCTTCATGAACCTGTTCGTGGCCTCGATGCTGCTGCTGGTGCTGGCCGACAACTACCTGGTCCTGTTCGTGGGCTGGGAGGGCGTGGGCCTGGCCTCGTACCTGCTGATCAGCTTCTGGCAGCACAAGCCCTCGGCGGCTGTGGCCGGCAAGAAGGCGTTCGTGGTCAACCGTGTCGGCGACCTCGGCATGTCGGTGGCGATCATGCTGATGCTCGCCGCCTTCGGTTCGTCGGCCTTCGTCGACGTCAACGCCGGTGCGGCGGAGATGCCCGCCACGATGGCCACGATCATGGGATTGCTCCTGCTCCTCGGGGCCTGCGGCAAGTCGGCGCAGGTGCCGCTGCAGTCCTGGCTGCTGGACGCCATGGAGGGCCCGACGCCGGTGTCGGCGCTGATCCACGCGGCCACCATGGTCACGGCCGGCGTCTACCTGGTGACCCGCTCGTTCGCGGTGTTCGAGCAGACCGAGACCGCGGCAACGGCGGTCGTCGTGGTGGGCACGGTCACCTTGCTGGCCGGGGCCTGGATCGGCTGCGCCAAGGACGACATCAAGAAGGTGCTGGCCGGTTCGACCATGTCCCAGATCGGCTACATGATGCTGGCCGCCGGCATCGGTCCGGCCGGGTACGCGTTCGCGATCTTCCACCTGCTGACGCACGGCTTCTTCAAGGCCAACATGTTCCTGGGTGCCGGTTCGGTGATGCACGGCATGAACGACGACGTCGAGATGCGGCACTACGGCGCTCTGACCCGGGTGATGCCGATCACCTTCGTCACCTTCGCCGCCGGCTACCTGGCGATCATCGGCTTCCCCTTCTTCTCCGGCTTCTACTCCAAGGACCACATCATCGAGGCCGCCTTCGAGCGCAGCACCCTGGTCGGGTCGTTGGCCATGATCGGTGCCGGCATCACCGCCTTCTACATGACCCGGCTGATGCTGATGACCTTCCTCGGCCAGAAGCGCTGGCTGCAAGGCGTGCACCCGCACGAGTCGCCGCTGGTGATGACGGTGCCGTTGATCATCCTCGGTTTCTTCTCCTTCGCCAGTGGCATGCTGCTGAACGGCTGGATCGTCGGCTGGCTGGATCCGGCGTTCGGGATCGCCCATGCCGAAGAGCATGCGCCGAGCCTGCTGCACATCACCCCGGTGGGGATCGCCACCCTGCTGCTGGTCGCGGCCGGGGTGGCCATCGCGTTCGTGGTCTTCGGTCCGCGCAAGGGCATTCCGGCGACGGCGCCGGCCAGCCGGTCGCCGTTCACGTTGGCCGGCCGGAACGACCTCTACGGGGACGCCCTCAACGAGGCGGTCTTCATGCGACCGGGGCAGCAGCTCACCGACGGTCTGCTCCGGCTGGAGGACGACGGCATCGACGGAGCCGTCAACGGCACCGGCTCGGTGATCGCCGGGATCTCTGGCCAGCTGCGCAAGGTGCAGAACGGGTTCGTGCGGTCGTACGCGCTGACCATGGTCCTCGGCGCCGTCGTCGTGGGTGCTGTGATCGCGCTCGGACGGCTCGGCTGAGGAACTGGAGTGATTGAGATGGAAGCGCGGGAGCGAAGCGACCACCAGCCACACCGGCGAGGTGCGTGATGTTTCCTTGGTTGACTGTCCTGGCCCTGCTGCCCGCGGTCGGAGCTCTGGCGCTGATCGTCGTCAAGGGATCCGGCGCGAAGCTGCTGGCCCTGGCGGTGTCGCTGATCGCGTTCGTGATCTCGGTGGTGCTGCTGATCGCCTACACCCCCGGTGCCGGCATGCAGTTCAGCGAGCAGGCAGCCTGGATCAAGCCGCTCGGTGTCTACTACGCCCTCGGACTGGACGGCATCGGCATCACCTTGGTGCTGCTGGTCACCATCGTGACCCCGCTGGTGATCATCGCCAGCTGGAACGACTTCGACGCTGATGGCCAACCCGCCTGGGTCGCCGCGGGTCCTTCGACAGGCTCAGGACCCGCCGCAGCCCCACCGCCGAAGTACGACAGCCGGGTGTTCTTCGCCCTGGTGCTGGCCGTCGAGAGCTGCGCCCTCTTCCTGTTCCTGGCCACCGACGTGTTCATGTTCTACGTCTTCTTCGAGGTCATCCTGATCCCGATGTACTTCCTGATCGGTGGCTTCGGCGGCGCTCGGCGCAGCTACGCGGCGGCCAAGTTCCTGATCTTCGGTCTGCTCGGCGGCTTCGTCATGCTGGCCAGTGTCATCGGGCTGTACGTGCTGTCGGCCCAGGCCGGGAACCCGAGCTACCTGCTGGCCGACCTGAGCCAGCTGGACATCGCCACCGACACCGGCCGCTGGCTCTTCCTCGGTTTCATGTTCGCCTTTGCGATCAAGGCGCCGCTGGTGCCGCTGCACACCTGGCTGCCGGACGCGGCTGAGGAGTCCAGTCCGGGCGGCGCCACCATGATGGTCGGCGTGATGGACAAGATCGGCACCTTCGGCATGATCAGGTTCTGCCTCGGTCTGTTCCCCGAGGCGTCGTCGTGGGCGACGCCGGTGGTGCTGGTGCTGGCCACCATCTCCATCCTGTACGGGGCCATCGCCGCCATCGGCAGCCGGGACCTGATGCGCCTGATCGCCTACACCTCGATCAGCCACTTCGGCTTCATCGTGCTGGGCATCTTCGCCTTCACCTCGCAGTCGATGGTCGGATCCACCCTCTACATGCTCAACCACGGGCTCTCGACCGCGGGATTGTTCCTGGTCGTCGGCTACCTGATCAAGCGGCGCGGCTCGCGCGACGTGTACGCGTTCGGCGGGGTGCAGAAGATCGCGCCGGTGGCGGCATCGTTGTTCCTGTTCGCCGGGCTGTCGACGCTGTCGCTGCCGGGTCTGTCCAGCTTCGTGTCGGAGTTCATGGTGCTGGCCGGTACGTTCAGCCGTTACCCCGCGTACGCCGCGGTCTCCACGCTGGCCATCGTGCTGGCCGCGCTCTACATCTTGTTGATGTACCAACGCACCATGACCGGACCGGTCACCCCGGACGTCGAACGCACCATCACCGACGACCTCAACGGGCGGGAACGGCTGGCCCTGGCGCCGCTGGTGATCTTGATCCTGGTGCTGGGCATATTCCCGAAGCCGATGCTCGACATCATCGAGCCCTCGGTGCAGGCCACCATGGAGCACGTCGGCGTGACTGATCCCGAACCGTGGGTGTCGGCAGAAGGGGGGCGCTGAGCCATGGACATCACCGCACCCAACATCGAGTACGGGCTGTTGATGCCCTTCATCCTGATCTTCGCCGGGGCCTGCCTCGGGGTCCTGGTGGAAGGCTTCGTGCCCCGCGGCAGCCGCCGGGTCGCTCAGCTCACCATCGTCTACGCGGCCATCGCCGCCGCCTTGTTCATGACGCTGCGCAACTGGTCGGTCCACCCACCGACGGTGGCCGTGGTCGGCTCGGTCAGCATCGACGGCCCGACCTACTTCATGTGGTTCATCCTGCTCATCTTCGGCGCGATCTCGTTCTTGTTGATCGCCGATCGGACCGCGGAGAACGGGGCCAGCATCTTCGCTCCGCAGGCCGCCGCCGTCCCCGGGACACCGGCGGAGGAGGAGGCGGTCAAGGCCGGAGTGGAGCACACGGAGGTCTATCCGCTGGCCCTGTTCGCCCTGTCCGGGATGATGCTGTTCCCCGCGTCGGCGGACCTGATCACCATGTTCTTGGCGCTGGAGATCTTGTCCCTGCCGCTCTACATCCTGTGTGGGCTGGCTCGGCGTCGCCGACTCCTGTCTCAGGAGTCCTCGCTGAAGTACTTCCTGCTGGGCGCGATGTCGTCCGCGATCTTCCTCTACGGCATCGCCATGCTGTACGGCTACGCGGGCTCGTTCGACCTGGTGGCCATCGACCTCGCGGTGCGGGCCGGCACCGCCGACACCAAGCTTCTGCTGGCCGGGATGGCGCTGACCGGGGTCGGCCTGCTGTTCAAGTTCGGAGCCGTCCCGTTCCACTCCTGGACCCCGGACGTGTACGCCGGTGCCCCGACCGCCGTGACCGCCTTCATGGCAGCCTGCACGAAGATCGCCGCCATCGGGGCGTTGATGCGGGTCTTCTACGTGGGACTCGGCGCGGACCGCTGGGACTGGCAGCCGATGATGGCGATCATCGCCGTCGCCACCATGGCGCTCGGCTCGGTCGTCGCCATCAGCCAGACCGACGTCAAGCGGATGCTGGCATACTCCTCGATCGCCCACGCCGGCTTCTTGATGACCGCCTTCGTCGGCGCCTCCCAGGCCGTTTCCGGCAGCCCGAGCGGCTCGCTGACCAGCATCTCGTCGGTGATGTTCTACCTGGTCGCGTACGGTGCGGCCACCCTCGGTGCCTTCGCCGTGATCACCCTGGTCCGCGACCCCAGCGGCGAGGCCACGCTGCTGTCCAGCTGGGTCGGCCTGGGCCGCAGGTCGCCGGCGGCCGCGCTGGTGTTCTCGGTCTTCATGCTGAGCTTCGCCGGCATCCCGCTGACCAGCGGCTTCATCGGGAAGTGGGCGGTCTTCGCCGCCGCTTGGAACGGTGGCGCGGAGTGGCTGGTGGTGGCCGCGGTGGTGATCAGCGTGATCGCGGCCTTCTTCTACATCCGGGTGATCGTGCTGATGTTCTTCTCCGAGCCGAACCCCGGCCCGGTGTCGGTGATCAGGCCGGGGACGACCACGTTGGTGGCGGTGGCGGTTGCCGTGCTGGCTACTGTGGCTCTGGGCGTGTTCCCGGGACCGGTGCTCGAGCTCGCGCAGGCGGCGGGTGAGTTCGTTCGCTGAGTCGGCGGGGGTGGGTCCGCTGGGTCACAATGGTGATCCACGTGGTCCGGCCCGGGGTCGGGGCGGTTGAGGATCGAGGAGTGTAGTGCTGGCTTCCAGGGCGCCGGAGGTCTCGTTGGAGACGGCCGTCCGCGAACGGCTCGCCGAGATCGAGTCCGCGCTGCTCCGGGTCGCCGAGGCCGACTCCCCGATGGTGACCGAGGCTGCTCAGCACGTCATCGCCGCCGGTGGGAAGCGGTTCCGACCGCTGTTGGTCGTGCTGGCCTCCCAGCTCGAACCGGGTTCGGCCCGTGACGCTGACGTGGTGCGCGCCGCGCTCGTCATGGAGCTGACCCACGTGGCCAGCCTCTACCACGACGACGTGATGGACGAGGCGAGGCTGCGCCGTGGCTCCGCCAGCGCCAATGCCCGTTGGGGCAACACCGTGGCCATCCTGGTCGGTGACTTCCTGTTCGCACGAGCGTCGGAGGTGGTCGCCGAGCTGGGTCCGGACTACGTGCGGCTGCAAGCCCGCACCTTCGCCCGACTGGTGCAAGGTCAGATCGCCGAGACCGTCGGACCGTCCGGGGCGGACCCGCTCGAGCACTACCTGACGGTGGTCGCGGACAAGACCGCGTCGCTGATCGCCACCTCCGCGTTGTTCGGGGCCAAGGTGTCCGGCGCCGATCGGAGCGTCCAGCGGGCACTGACCGCGTACGGCGAGGAGGTCGGCACGGTCTTCCAGCTGTCCGACGACATCATCGACATCACCTCGGAGGTGGCCGGGAAGACCCCGGGCACTGACCTTCGCGAGGGCATCCCGACCTTGCCGACCCTGCTGTTCCGACGGATGGCCGACCCCGCCTCACCGTCGGATGCTCGGCTGCTGGAGCTGTTGGATTCCGACCTCAGCGACGACGAGGAGCTCGCCGAGGCGCTGGCGCTGCTGCGCGCCCATCCGTGCGTGGACGAGGCCCGAGCCGAGGTCGCACGGCGAGCCGAGCGCGCCAGGTCCTTCCTGACCGACCTTCCCTCCGGTCCCGCGCGTGACGCTCTGGCCGAGCTCTGCGACTCGGTGGTCACCCGAGCGAGCTAGTGTCACCTCGGCACACTGCGCGCGCTGAGCCTGTCGAAGCGCACACGCGCGCTGAGCCTGTCGTACGCGCGCTGAGCCTGTCGAAGCGCACCTGCGCGCGCTGAGCCGGTCGTACGCGCGCTGAGCCTGTCGAAGCGCAAGCGCGGCCCTTCGACAGGCTCAGGGCGCGGCACTTCGACAGCCACAGGCCCGGCCCTTCGACAGGCTGGGGCGCGGTGCTTTGGCCTTCGACAGGCTCAGGCTCGCGCTGCGAGGCTGACCCCTCTTTTTGGGTTACTCAAAACAGTGCTAGCGTGCGTAGCGATGACCGTTCAGCCTCTCCCGAGCTCGGCCGACGACGCGATCCGCGCCGCGGGGCTGCGGGTGACCGAGTCGCGACGGGCCGTGTTCGACGCGTTGCGTGCTCGACCGCACGCGAAGGCGGATGACGTGCTCGCTCGGGTGCTGCCGAGCGTGCCGGGCACCAGCCTGCAGTCCGTCTACAACGCTCTCAGCGACTTCGCCGATGCCGGGCTGGTCCGCAGGATCGAGCCGGCCGGCCACCCCGGGCTGTTCGAGCTTCGCACGGGGGACAACCACCACCACCTGATCTGCACCGAATGCGGTGCGATCACCGACGTGGACTGCGCCATCGGCGAGGCACCCTGCCTGACCCCGTCCGAGGACCACGGCTACGTCGTCCGGGTTGCGGAGGTCACCTTCTGGGGTACCTGCTCGCGCTGCGCCGAGCGCTCGACCTGATCACAGTCCATCCGGCGGAACCACTCACAGTAAGGACAGCAATGACAGACAGCCAGAAAGTCAGCGACTCCGACGCTCCGGTCAGTGACCATCCGGTCGTCTCCGAGGTGGAGACCGAGTCCACCAACACCACCGGCGAGGGAACAGAGGCGGCGGGCGCCTGCCCGGTGCTTCACGGTGAGCAGCAGCAGCCGCACCCGACCGCCGGCCGCGCCAACGAGAAGTGGTGGCCGAACCGGCTGAACCTGAAGATCCTCGCCAAGAACCCCGCCGTCGCGAACCCGATGGATGCGGACTTCGACTACCAGGCTGCGTTCCAGTCCCTGGACCTGCCGACGGTCAAGGCAGACATCGCGGAGCTGCTCACCACCTCGCAGGACTGGTGGCCGGCCGACTTCGGCAACTACGGACCGTTGATGATCCGGATGGCCTGGCACTCCGCCGGGACCTATCGGGTGTGGGACGGTCGCGGTGGCGCCGGAGCGGGCCAGCAGCGGTTCGCGCCGCTGAACAGCTGGCCGGACAACGTCAGCCTCGACAAGGCGCGCCGTCTGCTGTGGCCGGTGAAGAAGAAGTACGGCAAGGCGTTGTCCTGGGCGGACCTGATGATCCTGACCGGCAACGTGGCGCTGGAGTCGATGGGCTTCGCGACCTTCGGCTACGCCGGTGGCCGTGAGGACGTGTGGGAACCCGACGACGACGTCTACTGGGGTCCGGAGACCACCTGGCTGGACGACGCGCGCTACAAGGGCGATCGCGAGCTGGACAAGCCGCTCGCCGCCGTGCAGATGGGCCTGATCTACGTCAACCCCGAAGGGCCGAACGGCAACCCCGACCCGCTGGCCTCGGCCCGCGACATCCGCGAGACGTTCGGCCGGATGGCCATGAACGACGAGGAGACCGTCGCGCTGATCGCCGGCGGCCACACGTCCGGCAAGACGCACGGAGCCGGCCAGGAGGAGCACATCGGTCCGGACCCGGAGGCCGCGCCGATGGAGAACATGGGCCTGGGCTGGAAGAACGACCTCGGCACCGGCAAGGGTGACGACACCATCACCTCGGGCCTGGAGGTCACCTGGACCTACCACCCGACCAGGTGGGACAACGAGTTCTTCCACATCCTGTTCTCCTACGAGTGGGAGAAGTTCAAGAGCCCGGGCGGCGCGTGGCAATGGCGGCCAACCAACGGGGCCGGCGACGACCTGGTCCCGCTGGCCCACGATCCGTCGCGCCGGCGTGAGCCGCGGATGCTCACCTCCGATCTCGCGCTGCGGATGGATCCTGCGTACGAGAAGGTCTCCCGTCGGTTCTACGAGCGCCCCGACGAGTTCGCTGACGCCTTTGCGCGGGCGTGGTTCAAGCTGACTCACCGCGACATGGGTCCCAAGGCCCGCTACCTCGGTCCCGAGGTGCCGTCCGAGGAGCTGCTCTGGCAGGACCCGCTGCCGGCGGTCGACCACGAGCTCATCGACGACGCTGACGCCGCGGGGCTGAAGGAGCAGATCTTGGCCTCGGGTCTCTCGATCTCGCAGCTTGTCTCGACCACCTGGGCAGCCGCCTCCTCGTACCGGGGCAGTGACAAGCGTGGCGGGGTCAACGGAGCGCGGATCCGGCTGGCCCCGCAGAAGGACTGGGAGGTCAACAACCCGATCCAGCTGACAGCGGTGCTGGAGACTCTCGAGGGCATCCGGGCGCGGTTCAACGACTCGCAGACCGGTGCCAAGAAGCTGTCGCTCGCGGACCTCATCGTGCTGGCCGGTAACGCCGGGGTCGAGGCCGCGGCCAAGGCCGGTGGCGTCCAGGTGGCCGTACCGTTCCACCCGGGTCGGGTGGATGCCTCCGTCGAGCAGACCGATGTCGAGTCGTTCGGCTACCTGGAGCCGGTCGCTGACGGATTCCGCAACTACTACGGCAAGTACGCCGAGCTGCCGGCGGAGTACCTGTTGGTCGACAAGGCCAACCTGCTCACCCTGAGCGCGCCGGAGATGACGGTGCTGGTCGGCGGGATGCGGGTCCTGGAGACCAACTGGGACGGTGCTTCGACCGGGATGTTGACCGAGCGTCCGGGTGTGCTCAGCAACGACTTCTTCGTCAACCTGCTCGAGCTCGGCAACACCTGGAAGCCGCTCGATCCGGGGTCGCACGCCTTCCAGGCGACCGAGGATGCGACCGGTGAGCCGAAGTGGATCGGCTCCCGGGCCGATCTCGTCTTCGGCTCGAACTCCGAGCTCCGTGCTCTTGCCGAGGTGTACGCCAGTGACGACGCGAACGAGAAGTTCGTGCATGACTTCGTCAAGGCGTGGACGAAGGTCACCGAGTTGGACCGGTTCGATCTCCGCTGATCCCGCGCACGCCGACGTTGGCCCGCCCCACCTTGGGGCGGGCCTTCGTCGTCCCGGTCGAGAAGCGCGCCCTGAGGTCAAGCACCAGCAAACAATCCGGGAGCGAGCCATGACGCGAGCACGCGCAGCCTGCATCGTCTTCGACCACGACAACGCCCACGTGCTGCTGATGCGTCGATTTCGTGACGGGCAGCACTACTACGTCGTTCCGGGTGGCGGCATCGAACCGGGCGAGACAGCCCGAGAAGCATGTCTGCGGGAGCTGACCGAGGAGACGTCATTGCGTGCGACGCAGATCCGACTGACGTTCACCTCCGACCACGACGGCGCCCGAACCGCCTACTTCCTGATCGAGGACGCCGAAGGAGTGCCCCGGATCGGCGGCCCTGAAGCAGATCGGAACAGCCCGACCAATCAGTACGAGCTGCGCTGGGTCGCACTGCATGACCTCGCGAGCATCGCACTCAGACCCGTCGGCGCTGTCACCGCCATCACAGCGGCGCACGCTTCTCCAGGTTGATTCTCGTCTCGGCATCGGCCGTCAGGAACCCGCCGGCGGGATGTTGGCGTTGCGGTGAAAGACGTTTCCGGGGTCGTACGTCTTCTTGATCTGCTGCAGCCGTTCGAACTTCGAGCCGTACGCGGCCTTCACGTCAGCGACGTCCGTCATCGGCAGCACGTTGACGTAGCAGCTGTCGTCGACCGCGTACGGTTCCAGCTCGGCGTGCAGCGAGCGGACCCACTGCCTCGCCCCATCCAGCATGGCGGGGTCGGGACACAAACCGATCAGGTTGGCGAAGTAGCAGGGCGTGCGCGGACCGCTGAAGGCCGTCGCGTCGTTGGCCACGTCGCTGTAAGCACCGTCGAGTCGGTAGAGGATGACGATGGAGAGTGGTGACTCCTTGGACTCGGTGTACCGGGTGAGCACGTCGATCACCTCATCGTTCATCTCGGTGAGGTAGACCCCTTTGTCGTAGCCGTGCGAGCCCCAGGCGTTCGGTTCGTCGATCAAGCTCTGCAGACCGACGTACGGCAGTTCGGTGACGAACTCGAACGACGGCGGGCAGTCGCTGCGGATGCGGGTCACGGCCGCCTGGTGAGCTTCAGGGTCCCCGAAGCCGGCGAGCTCGAGGGCGTACCCGCTGGCGAAGTGGTACTCGGCCGGCACGAAAGGCAGCGGCGGAACGGTCAAGCCCGCCACCGGCACCGCGTTCAGCGTGAGTGGAAGATCGGTGATGACGTCGCGCATCAGGCGCAGCGCCTCGGTTCCCCGCTCCAGACTCCAGAAGAAGAGCCCGAACGAGACCATCGGTTCGACCTCTCGCAAGGCGAACTCGAACTCGGTCACCACCCCGAAGTTGCCGCCGCCACCGCGGATCGCCCAGAAGAGGTCCGGATGGGCGTCCGCGCTGGTCGTGACGACTTCGCCGTCGGCCAACACCACCTCGGCCGAGGTCAGGTTGTCGATCGACAGGCCGGCCATCCGGCTCAGCCAGCCCATACCACCACCCAGCGTCAGCCCGCCGACGCCGGTGTGACTGACCATGCCGAAGGGCGCGGCCAGTCCGTGCGCCTGCGTGGCGGCGTCGACCTCGCCGAGCAGAGCCCCGCCCTGGACCCGAGCGCGCCGAGCAGACTCATCGACGTCCACGCCTCTCATCCCGCTCAGGTCGACGACGAGCCCTTCATCGCCCATCGAGTACCCCGGGAAGCTGTGCGAACCGCCGCGGACGGAGATCTCCAGCCCCTGTTCAACAGCCGCGCGGACCGCAGCTTGCACATCGGCGGTCGACGTACAGCGGACGATCACCGATGGTCGACCGTCGATGGCCGCATTCCACAGTCGACGGGTCGTGTCGTACTCCGGGTGGTCGGCGGTGATCACCACGCCACTCACCCGACCACGCAGATCCTCGAGCGCCTCGTCCATCAGCATGCTCATCGTCCAGCTCCTCCCCCGTGCGGGTGCCGCCCGCCGCGAGCACCGCCCCAGGGGCAAGGCTTGCACCCAAGCCACTCGGTCGTCTATAGAGCGCTGGCAGACCCTGCTGGGAAGTCGTCCCTGGCGCAGTGCCGCGGACCCGCCGACCCGGACGCGGTCGGGAGAGTCACCAGATCGAGACGCGCTCCTCAGCGGCCAGCCAGAGCGCGTCGGACTCAGTCACCTCGAAGGCGGCGTAGAACTCGTCGACGTTGCGCACGATCTGGTTGCAGCGGAACTCGCTCGGGGAGTGCGGGTCGGTCGCCAGCCGCTGCTTGATCAGCTCCGGCCGCGACTTCGTCTGCCAGACCGCTGCCCAGGACAGGAACAAGCGCTGCTCGTCGGTGTAGCCGTCGATCGGCTCGACCGTCTGCTCGCCACGAGCGATCCGGTACGCCTTCAGCGCGATCGAGAGTCCGCCCAGATCACCGATGTTCTCACCGATGGTGAGCTTGCCGTTCACGTACGAGCCGGGCGCCTCCGCCGGCGCGAGTGCGTCGTACTGACCGATCAGCGCACTCGTGCGCTCCTCGAAGGCCTTGCGGTCCGCCTCCGTCCACCAGTCACGCAGCGCCCCGTCACCGTCGCAGGTCGAGCCCTGGTCGTCGAACCCGTGGCCGATCTCGTGCCCGATCACTGCGCCGATGCCGCCGTAGTTGACCGCGTCGTCGGCATGCTCGTTGAAGAACGGCGGCTGCAGGATCGCGGCCGGGAAGACGATCTCGTTCTTCAGCGGGTGGTAGTAGGCGTTGACCGTCTGCGGGGTCATCAGCCACTCCTCCCGGTCCACCGGCTGGCCGATCTTGGTCAGCGAGCGATCGAGCTCGAACGACGAAGCCCGCTGCACGTTGCCCAGCAGGTCGTCGGTGGCGATCTCGAGGGCCGAGTAGTCCCGCCACTTGCTCGGGTAGCCGATGTGCGGCCGGAACTTCGCCAGCTTGTCCAGCGCCTCGGCTTTCGTCTCCTCCGTCATCCACTCCAGATCGGTGATCGAGGCGTGGTACGCCTTGATCAGGTTGGTCACCAGCTCATCCATCCGCTGCTTGGCCACCGGCGAGAAGTGCCGTTCGACGTAGACCCGACCGACGGCCTCTCCCAACGCGCCCTCGACCAAAGCGACGGCACGCTTCCAGCGTTCCTTCAGCATTGGCGTGCCCTGCAGGGTCGTGCCGTAGAAGGCGAAGTTCTCGTCCACAAAAGAACTCGACAGGTACGGCGCGTACGAGCCGATGATTCGCCACTTCAGCCACATCTTCCAGGTCGGCAGCTGATCCTCGGTGAGTAATGCGGCGACCTCGGTGAAGAACGACGGCTGCTCCACCACGAGGTCGGCCATGTGTCGCTCGTCGATGTCGGCACCCGCCATGAAGGTCCGCCAGTTCAGGGCCGGACTTGCTGCGGTGAAGTCGGCCAGCGACATCAGGTTGTACATCAGCCGCAGGTCCCGGGTCTTGACCTTGTCCCAGTGGCAGGCCGCGATGGCGGTCTCCAGGTCGAGTATCTGCTGAGCGCGGTACGCGACCTGATCGAGATCGGCCAGCCCGAGCATCCGGGCGATGTGTGCGAGGTAGGCCTCGCGGATCTCGGCGTACTCGTCCTCCCGGTAGTACGCCTCGTCCGGCAGACCGAGTCCGCTCTGGCCGACGAACATCACGTACCGGTTCGGGTCGCCGGGGTCGGACTCGGTGTCCACGCCGACCAGGCCGCGAACCCCTTTCCGAGCCAGGGACCCCATCAGCTCGATCAGGGCGGGGACCCCGGTGACCTCGTCGACGGCGGCGAAGAGCTCGCTCAGCGGCTGTGCGCCGGCCGACTCGATCGCCTCGCCGTCCATGAAGCTGGCGTAGAGATCGGCGATCTTGGCCTCGTCGCTGCCGTCGGGGGCCTGCTGCCGGTTCATCCCGGTGATGATGTCGCGGACCGCCTCCTCGGCGGCATCGCGCAGAACGATGAAGGCTCCGGTCAACGGCTTGTCGTCCGGGATCGTGGTCTGCTCGATCCAGGTGCCGTTGACGTGCCGGTAGAGATCGTCCTGGACTCGTACGTCGGTGTCGAAGGAAGAGAAGTCGAGGGCCGGGATGGGTTGCGTCACGTCAGCGATGCTACCCACGCCCGGCCCTCGTCGGTCGTGCTCGCCGGAGCCCGGACTCCGGCGCTCGGCCTCAGTTCGACCAGATGATCTTCAGCGGGTCCTTGGTCATGTTGGCCGACGGATCGGGGTTGCCGTACGAGGTGAGCCGGCAGGGATTTCCGTCGCACTCGGCGGTGGCCTTGATGCCCAGCGAGACGTTGCTCTCCGCGATGGCCGGGTTGGTGTAATCCAGTCGGATCTCCATGTTGTCCAGCGCGTCCTTGTCGTAGGACCACTCGAGGGTGCCGTTGTCCGGCTGGGAACCGGTGATCCGGTCGAAGGTGTTCGGGCAGTTGGCGTTCTTGATCTTCTTGGAGTCCATGCACTTGTCCAGGCTGGCCTTGACGGCCTTGGTGAACGCCTTCTCACCGGCCGACGTGACGGTCGGCTGGATGTCGCTCATGCCCTCCGGGTAGTCCGAGACGCTCTTGACGATCAGCTTGTTGCTCTTGCCGTAGCTGATGTTGTCCAGGCCGGTGGTGAAGGTGTAGGTGCCGGGGAAGACCGCCACCTTGTCCGCGTCCGCCTGCACGCCGTTGATCAGCATCGGCAGTGTCTTGTTCTGGGTCGATGACAGGGTGAGGTCGTAGGCGACCTCGCGAAGCTTCCAGGCATCCCCGTCCTCCTCGACCGGGAAGTCCGCGTTCACGGACTGGCTGCCGATCTTGTACGAGGCGGCGACCGAGTAGGTGTACTTGTCGCTGACCTCGGGCACGTTGATGTCGGTGATCGCCCCGGCCTTGAGCGAGGAGGCGAGCACCTCGTTGGTCAAGAAGGTGGTGTCGCTCGGAGCAGTCGACGCATACGTCAACGCCGTCGTCGCGTCACCGGCGGCCAGCGCCTCGAGATATCCCTTCACGGCGTCCGACGGGAGCTTCGACTCGGCGGGAGGTGCACTGCTGGTGCCACCGCCACCGCCGGTGCCACCACCGGCTACGGGGTCGTCACCTCCGCGGACGACCGCGACGGCGATGATGGTGCCGATCAGCACGAGGGCGAGCACCCCGGCGCCGATGATGAGCGGCAGCTTGTTCGACTTCTTGGGCTGCTGAGGCTGACCGGGGTTGTACATCCCGTACGGCCCACCTGGACCCTGCGGGCCACCTGGACCCCGCGGGCCACCTGGACCCTGCGGGCCACCTGGACCGCCCGGACCCTGCTGGGGCGGGTACGGGCCGCTCGGTGTCGGCTGGCCGTACGGGCCGCTCGGCTGTCCTTGCCCGTACGCCGGCCCGGAGTAGCCGGGGCCGCCGTACTGCGGTCCGGCGGGGTTCGGCTGGCCCGGGTTGGGCTGGCCCGGGTTGGGCTGGTTTCCGTAGGGGGTGTTCCCGCTCACGTGTGGCTCGCTTCGCTCTCGTCGTGATTGGACCAGGCGGCTCCGGTGGCGGATCGAGGTGACCGGGTGGGTCGGTTCGACGGCGGCGGATGCGCTGACTCCGAGTGACGCATGAAGGTTAACCGAGGTCGGGTGCACGGACAGAGTTTCGCGGGAATTGTGAGCGAACCAAACAAAATCAAGCGGAGGCGCCGACCCACGGGTCGACGCCTCCGGAGGAGAGCGGTTCGAGCGGTCAGCCGGCCGTGGCCGCCTTGCTGGCCTTGCGGACCTGGAAGCCGAGGACGAGCAGAGCGATGCCGAAGACGATGGCCCAGATGCCCACCAACCAGATGAGCGTGACCAGGCCGACGCTGAGGTTGAACAGCACCAAGATGCCAAAGATCACACCCAGAGCGCCGGAGATGACGCCCCAGATCCAGGCGCTGCCGGACTCCTTGCGGATGCTGACGTTGGCGATGATCTGCAGGATGCCGATGACGATCGCCCAGATGGCGATCAGGATGACCATGAAGCCGATCGTCTTGCCCGGCCAGACCAGCAGGATGATGCCGAAGAGCAGGCTGATCACACCGAGGAAGACGCGCAGGCCGACGCCGGAGGTGCCGCGGTGACGGATGGCGTCGACCAGGTCGATGATGCCGTCGACGATGGCGAAGATGCCGATCACGATGGCGAGGGCGATCGCGGTGCCGAGCGGCGCGACCAGGGCGATGATGCCGAACAGGATGGCGCAGACGCCACGGACGATGGCCCAGATCCAGGCACCTTTGGCGACCTCGGCGTATTGAGCGGAGATCGAGGACGGAGAGACGGTGGACATGACGGTCCTTTCTGACAGGTCCACTTGAACGCAGGGGACGTCGCCATCCTCTCGTGCCGAGCCTCGGCGCCCCTGGCGGCTCGCCCGGTGGAGGGGAGAATTCCTGGGTCGGGAGGTGGTTGCCTAGGTCAGCTCGGCGGCTTTCACGACCCCGGCTGGATCACGTCGGCGCGCGCCACGCAGGCCCACGACGGTCAGTACCATCAGCGCTGCCCAGACCAAACCGAAGCCGATCCAGCGAACGGGTGACATCGCTTCGTCGAAGTAGAAGACGCCGAGCAGGAACTGGGCGGTCGGCGTCAGGTACTGCAGCAGCCCGACCGTGCTCAGCGGCAGCCGCGTAGCGGCCGCGGCGAACAGCAGCAGCGGGATCAAGGTGACCAGCCCGGAGGAGGCCAGCAGGAGTGCCTGCCCCCCGCCGTGGTGGCCGAACACCAGGGCCCCGGTCGTCTGCAGCCACACCAGGTAGCCGACCGCGACCGGAGTCAGCACTGCCGACTCGACGGTCAGCGTCTCCAGTGCACCCGAGTTGACCTGCTTCTTCAACAGACCGTACGTGGCGAAGCTCGCGGCGAGGACCAGGGCGATCCAGGGCGGCCGGCCGTAGTCGGCGGCCAAGACGATGACCGCGAGGCCGGCGAGCCCGACCGCTATCCACTGGCCGATCGCGAGCCGCTCGTGGAGCACGAGGACACCCAGCAGCACCGACAGGATCGGGTTGATGTAGTAGCCGAGCGCCGCCTCGACGACGTGCCCGCTGTTCACCGCGGCGATGTAGACGCCCCAGTTGACCGCGATCAGCGCCGCCGCGAGGGTCAGCAGTCCTAGGGTGCGGGGTCGGGCGATCGTGCGCCACCAGCCCCGCTTTCGGAGCACGAGCAGGAGCAGACCGGCCAACACCAAGGACCACACGATGCGGTGCGCGAGGATCTCCAGCGGTCCGGCGTCGGCGAGCAGCGGCCAGTAGAGCGGCACGAGACCCCACAGACCGTACGCGCCGAGGCCGTACCCGATGCCGTGGCGGTATCGGCCCTGCTCATCGGTCCGCACTCACGCCTCCTCAGATGCCGATCGCCCGGGCTCGTGGTTGTCGAGCGATCTGCAGATCGAGCGACGACGACGAAACCGAGCGACCAGTCGAGGCGGAGTCTACGTCCGCCAGGTCGACGAGGGGTTCGCCCGAACGGCGGTGTCGCTCGGTGCTGGACCGCTGCTGGGAGGATCGATCGACGATGCGGCAGGAGGGATGCGATGTCCGACGACGAC
>DASQLI010000075.1:0-37049 GCA_035630075.1 Microlunatus sp. | reverse complement strand
ACGTGGAGCCGCACCCGGTGCAGGCGCCACGATGATCACGACCAGCGCGGTCACGGTCGAACGCGGCCGGCACCGGCGTCGAAGGCTTGGCCGGCTGAGCTGCGGGATCGGTCGGCGCCGGCTCACCGTCACTGCCCGCGGTGTTGGTGTGGTCGGCGGGATCGTGATGTTCGGCCCACTCCCGATCTGTCTGGTCGACAGCTCCTCGTCCCAACAGTCGGCCTCGACGTCATCGTGGTCGATCCGGCTGGCCCGGCAGTCGTCGAGATCATCCAGATCGTCGAGGCCGGGCTGGTGGTAGTTGCCGTGCCGAGCGGTCTCCCAACCCGCAGCCGGGAGATCGTCGGCCCACGGGTCGGTCGGATCATCCTGGTGCGCGGCGACCCGGTCTTCGGGATGACCGTGATCATCGGGCTGGTCGGCGTGTCGGGCCAGCAGGTCCCGCAATCTCGCTTGGTGGGCGATGACACCGAGGGCTTTGGAGCGGCGGACCGCGACCGGGTCCTCATCACCGTCGGCGGCCAGACAGGCCGCCACCCGAGCGACCAGGGCCTCGAAGGCGGCCACATCCCCGGCCTCAGCCCGGGCGACCAGGGTCCGCAGCCCATACTGACCGCGGTAGGAGCGGACATCCCGCTGGCTCGCGGCGGCCTCCGCGCGGGCCTGGTAGGTGGCCTCATCGACCCGCAGCAGCGCCGCATCCAGCACCTCCAGGAACCGGGACCAGGCCATCAGCTCCAGATGCGGCGTAACCTGCCGGTCCAGCGCCCACGACGACAGCCCACCCAGATGCCGGGTCGCCTCGGCGATCTTGCTCGCCTTCCAGCCCCACACCTCCCCGTCCTTGACTCGCTGCCACAGCAGCGGCAGCCGGTGCCGGATCGTCAACGCGTCCGCGATCAGCTTCCTCGCGGTGAACACCGAGATCTGCACCGCGTGGCCGAGCTCGGCGGCGCAGTCCTGCGACACCAGCGGGGTGCCCATCCCACCGGATTGGACGTACTGGTCGACCAACGCAGTCTGGTGGTCGGGTTCCCGGTCGTCGGGGGCGCCGTGGCAGTCGGCCCAGGCGGCGGCGATCAGCAGCTTGCGGCAGCCGGCCCGGCGTTCGGCGATCAGGTTGTCCGCAGCCAGGTGCAGCAGCGCGCTCGGGTCCCCGAGCGACTCCTCCAACCATGCCTCGAACATGCCCACAGTCTACTCGAACAAACGTTCGATGAACAGACTTCGAGGGGATGGATCTCCTTGGGAGATTGAGGAATCGGCTATTGAGTGAGTCGCTGCGGGTGGCGTCGGCTCACCGACCTGCTGCGCGACGTCGGGTCCCACGTCACTCCACCCGCACGATCCGCGCCACGCCGATCGAGATGCGGCCACGCCGGAGAAATGAACAGCGAGCCGTCGATCTCTTGATCGTCGTCGGGATGATCATGTCGCCACGATCCCGGTGACCTTGTCCGCAGTCTCCGGCTCCAACTAGGTCTTCGCCGATCGCTCGAACACGCGCAAAGGCTGATCGGCGTCCAGGATCATCCCGCCGGGCACGTACCGGGCTCGCCGCTGCTGGGCGACGCCCGGATCGGGCTCGCCGGTCACCCCCTAACGCAGCACCAGCCAGCCTCCGGCATCCGCACCGGTGGCGGACCGCCGCCGATCATGAGCGCCTCGTACGCGAACTCTGGAGCGGCTCAATCGACAACCGGTTTGGGGGACGGGCCCGAGTGTGGAACCGTTGAGCCGCCATGTTGGTTGCCAGAGATCTCGAGATCCGCGCGGGGGCGCGGTTGCTGCTGGAGCGTGCCAGCTTCCAGATCGCGGCCGGCGACAAGATCGGTCTGGTCGGACGCAACGGCGCCGGGAAGACCACCCTCACGAAGATCCTGTCCGGCGAGGCACAGCCGGCGGCCGGCACGGTCACCCGCGGTGGGCCGGTCGGCTATCTGCCACAGGATCCTCGGACCGGCGATCTGGACGTGCTGGCCAAGAACCGGATCCTGTCGGCCCGTGGTCTGGACGCCGTCGTGGCCCGGTTGCGTGATGCCGAGGTGCGGATGGCCGATGACTCCGCCGAGGTGCGAGACAAGGCGATGGCCAGCTACGCGCGCGCCGAGGCCGAGCTGGCGGCGGCCGGCGGGTACGCCGCGGAGTCGGAGGCGGCCCGGATCGCCAGCAACCTCGGGTTGCCCGAACGTGTGCTGCACCAACCACTGCGCACGCTGTCCGGTGGTCAGCGGCGCCGGGTCGAGCTGGCCAGGATCCTGTTCTCCGGTGCGGAGACCCTGCTGCTGGACGAGCCGACCAACCACCTCGACGCCGACTCGATCGGCTGGCTGCGGAGCTATCTGCAGGGTTACGCCGGTGGGCTGATGGTGATCAGCCACGACGTCGGACTGTTGGCGACGACGGTGAACAAGGTCTTTCATCTCGATGCGAACCGCTCCGAGCTCGACGTGTACGCCATGAACTGGAAGCGCTACCTGCTGCAGCGGGAGACCGACGAGAAGCGTCGGCGTCGTGAGCGGATGAACGCCGAGCGCAAGGCGGAGCAGCTGCTCAGCCAGGCCGACAAGATGCGGGCCAAAGCCACCAAGGCGATGGCGGCCCAGAACATGGCTCGGCGGGCGGAGCGACTGCTGGCCGGGATCGAGGGGGAGCGAGTGGCGGATCGAGTGGCCAAGATCAGGTTCCCGGATCCGGCGCCGAGCGGGAAGACGCCGCTGACCGCCGCCGACCTCAGCAAGTCCTATGGTTCGCTCGAGGTGTTCACCGGTGTTGATCTTGCCATCGACCGAGGCAGCCAGGTCGTCATTCTCGGCCTCAACGGCGCGGGAAAGACCACGCTGCTTCGGATCCTGGCCGGACTCGAGGAGCCCGACACCGGCCAGGTCCAGCCCGGTCACGGCCTCCGGCTCGGCTACTACGCCCAGGAGCACGAGACCCTGGACACCACCCGAAGTGTGCTGGCCAACATGAAGACCGCTGCCCCGGATCTCAACGACACCGACGTTCGCAAGGTGCTGGGCTCGTTCTTGTTCTCCGGGGACGACGTCGACAAGCCTGCCGCAGTGCTGTCCGGCGGGGAGAAGACCCGGCTCGCGCTGGCCATGCTGGTGGTCTCCAGCGCCAACGTGCTGCTGCTGGACGAGCCCACCAACAACCTGGATCCCGCATCCCGCGCCGAGGTGCTGGAAGCGATCCGCCGCTATGCCGGGGCAGTCGTCCTGGTCACGCACGACGAGGGAGCGGTGGAGGCACTCGATCCGGATCGAGTGCTGCTGCTCCCTGACGGGGTCGAGGACCTGTGGAACCCGGAGTACGCCGACCTGATCTCCCTGGCCTGATCGACGCCGCCTGATCGCCGTACGGCCATCAGCGGCCATGATCATCCGGACCCATGATCAGACCGATTTCGCGCAGATCCGATGATCACCCCCCCGAGGGGGAGCAATTGTGCACGAAAGGTGCTACAAAGTGATTGATCGGTGATCATCACCGTGTCGATCTTCACCGACCCTCGGGATTCCGGCTCGAGGATCACCCGCTCGAGGAGGCGCAATGGCCAAGGTTGTCAGGGGAACCCGGATCACGGGAGCTCAGCGCGAGACGCTCGCCGCTCAGTACGCGAAGAAGTACGAGTCGGGCCAGAGCATCCGCAAGATCGCCGAGACCGCGGGACGGTCCTTCGGCTTCGTGCACGGCGTGCTGGTGGAGCACGGTGTGACCCTCCGCGGCCGCGGCGGGGCCACCCGAGGAGCCAAGCGGGCCGCCGGAGGTGCCGCGAACAAGGCGTCGACACCCGCACCGGCGAAGACCACCGCGAAGAAGACCGCGAGCAAGACCGCTCCGGCAGCCAAGAAGGCGACCACCAAGAAGACGTCGGCGGCTGCGCCGGCCAAGACGGCCGCGACCAAGAAGACTGCGGCCAAGTCGACGACCGCCAAGAAGGCGCTGGCCAAGACGGCCGCGTCCAAGGCGCCGGCCAAGAAGGCGGCCAAGTCCAGCGCGACGAAGTCGACCGCGGCGAAGAAGACCGCGTCGAAGAAGACCACCGCCAAAACCCTCGCTGCGGCGCCGGCGAAGAAGGCGGCAGCGAAGAAGACCACCGCCAGCAAGACGGCGGCCAGCAAGACGGTGGCCAAGAAGACCCCCGCCAAGAACACCCCCGCCACGAAGACGTCCGCGAAGAAGACCGCCACCAAGAAGAGCTGAGATCGGGCACGGCAGCCGCGGTGGACCGGACCGCCCTGCCGGGCGGGGTCGAGTTGATCTTCGCCGACGGACGGGCGGTCGCTGAGGTCCGACTCGTCCGCCCGGAGGTCCGCAACGCCCAGACCATGGCGACCTGGACCTCGCTGACGCAGGCAGCAGAGATCATCGCCGGGCGCACCGAGGTCGCGGTGGTCGTCTTGAGTGGCGCCGGCGACGACTTCAGCGCCGGGCTCGACCTCCGGATGATGCGTGGAACCGGTGTTGCGGGCGAGGGCGACCTCGGTGCGCTCCTGCATCGCGACGACGCCGAGGTGGAGCGGGTCATCGCCGGGTTCCAGCGAGCCTTCACCTGTTGGCGGCAGCTGCCGACGATCGTCGTCGCGGTGATCACCGGTCACGCCATCGGCGCCGGCTTCCAGCTCGCCCTGGCCGCCGACCTCCGTGTCCTCCGCGACGACGCTGTGCTGGTGATGGCCGAAGCAAGTCTCGGGCTCGTGCCCGATCTGGGCGGCACCCGCCGATTGGTCGAGCTGGTCGGCTACGCCCGGGCGCTCGAGATCTGCGCCACCGCCGCACCGGTCGACGCCGACCGGGCCGAACGTCTCGGACTGGCCAACATCGTGCTCGCCAGTGACGACTTCGAGACGGGGCTGGAAGGCTACCTCGACACGTTGCTCGCCATCGACCCGCTGGTCACGCGCTCGGTCAAGCCGCTGCTCGCCAGCGCGACCACGGCCGGGCTCGACGAGCAGCTGGCGACCGAGCGGCGTACCCAGCTGCCGCTGCTCCGCCGGATCAGCGGGTCCACCGGATGATCTGGCAAGCAACCGTCACCGGCTGAGGCCACGGAAGCCGGCTGGCCGCTGCCCGTACCTCGTCGGTCGTGGTGTGGAAGGCGTTCGGGCCCATCATGACCGATCGGACGGCGTCGTCCGGCTGCCACAGGGCACGGGACTCGACCAGCCGATGCTCGACCGGCCTCAAGCCGGCGCGACGGAAGGCGTCACCCAGCCGGGTCTCCTTGTCCGCCTCGACGCCGAGCAGCCCGAGAGCGTCTCGGAGCTCGATCAGATGATCGTGCCGTGGGATGACGGTGATCACCGTGCCACCCGGTCGCAGCACCCGGACGAACTCGCCGGCGTTGCGGGGCGAGAACACGCTGAGCACCACGTCGGCGCAGCCGTCGGCGACCGGCAGCACCCGCCACGCATCAGCGGCGGCCACCCCCAGCCTCGAGTGGGCACGAGCGGCTCGGCGGCACGCCGCCACCGAGAGATCGATTCCGAGGCCCCGCGCCCCCGGCCGTGCCTCCAGCGCAGCAGCGGCGTAGTGCCCGGTGCCCGAGCCCACATCGATTACCGTGCCGACGTCGGCGGGCACGACAGCCACCAGCCCGCCGGCCAGGGCAGCGTAGCGACCCGAGTCCAGCAGCTCAGCGCGTGCGGACACCATCGCCGAGGAGTCCGCGTGCATCGGCTGACCGGATCCGATGAGATTGACATAACCCTGACGCGCGACATCGAACACGTGGCCGCCAGCGCAGCGCAGCGTACGGCCGTGGATCTCGAACCGGGCGGCGCAGCGAGGACACCGCAGCAGGTCGAGGACGGCGTCGATCACGAGGTCGACGCGATCACAGCGCCCGGGTGGCGCCGCCGTCGACGGCCACGACGCAGCCCGTGGTGTAGGACGCGGCGGGGGAGAGCACGAAGGCCGCGATCCGGCCGAATTCCTCCGGTCGGCCGTACCGACGCAACGGAATCCCGGCCTCGCTCGCGGCACGCTGCTGGACCGGATCGGCGGCGAGCGAGTCGAGGTGCCTGACCCGGTCGGTCTCCACCCGCCCGGGCATCAGCCCGACGACCCGAGTCCCGTCCGGCCCGAGCTCGTCAGCCAGCTGCTTGACCAGCATCGCCAAGCCGGGACGCAGACCGTTGGAGACGGCCAGGCCGCCGATCGGCGCCTTGACCGACGTCGACAGCACCCAGGCGAGTGCCAGGTCGGACGCCGTCCCCGCCGCCACGACGGCGCGGGTCACCCGGAGGGCGGCCAGGAAGACGGAGTCGAAGCCTGCCAGCCAGTCGCTGTCCGGGGTGTCCAGCGCGGATCCTGCGGCCGGACCGCCGACGCTGACCAGGGCTCCATCGAGCCTGCCGAAGCTGTCCAGGGCAAGGCGACAGGCCCTCTCACCCGCCGTGGGGTCGGCCAGGTCGACGACCAGCGCGACGGCTCGTTCGGCGCCCAGAGCGGCGACCACCTCAGCCAGCACGTCCTCGCGTCGGGCGACCAGCACCACTCGGGCGCCCTCGGCGACGAGCTGCTCCGCCGTGGCTCGTCCCAGACCGCTGCTGGCGGCCGTGACGACGAAGACCCGATCACGCAGTCCGAGATCCATGCCGCGATCCTGGCACGACGAGTCGGTCCTTGGCAGCCCGTCGGTCGCGGAGGTCACCGCGGATGAAGACCACGATGCCGAAGATCCCGATGCCGGCGAACATGAACCACTGCATCGCGTACCAGAAATGCGGACCGCTCGACAGCTCAGGCAGCTCGATCGGCTCGAACCCGCCGGACTGGGCCGGCGTCACCTCGATGGCGCTGATGAAGCCGTTGGCGATCGGGTAGCCGATCGCCGGCTGGAGAGCGTCGGAGTTGATCAGCCGGATCGAGCCGGAGACGGGGGTGACGGCGCCGCTGCGGCCTTGCTCGTTGCGCCGGACGTGGCCGACCACGGTGACCTCGCCGGCCGGCGGTGCCGGGCCGACGGCCGGTATCCCGGTACCGGGGACGGTGGCGATGAAGCCCCGGTCGACCAGCACGGTGCCCGTCGCGGTGCGCAGCGGAGTGACCACCTCGTATCCGCGGTCGTCACCGTTGTTGCGGTTGCGGGCCACGAACTGGTGGTCACCGTCGAAGGTGCCGCGGGCAGACACCCGCTGCCACTGGTCCGCGTCGGTGATCACCCGGCTGAAGACCTGCTCGTACGGCTGGACCGGCGCCTGCTCGTTGGTGATGGTGGTCGCGTTGCGGGTCTCGCGCTCGGCCAGCCGTCGCAGCTGCCACTCACCCAGGTTGACGAAGACGACGGCCAGCACGACGACGAACCCGACGAGCAGCGCCCATCGCACCCACAGTCGTCGCACGGGCCCAGATTAGGCGCTGTCGTCCGACGAGCCCGATTCGTCGGAGAGGGCGAGCGCGGTGATCTTCGCCGCCACGGAACCGAGGGACGCGCCACGACCCACCGCGACGCCGACCAGGTAGGACGTCAACGGTGCCGCCAGCCGCTCGACCTCGTGAGCCGAGTCACGCGCCAGGTCCAGCAAGGTGTGGATGTCGTTGTTGTCGAGCTCGACGTCGGTGATGCCCAGCTCGGAGGAGACGGTGTTCAGCCAGCTGCTCAGCTCGGTCACGGTTCTCGCTCCCTCGTGTGTCTTGGGCCGGTTTGACAGGATGCTTGCATGGGTCGAGTCACGCGCCGCCATCGGGTGGTCCGGATCGAGGCCGACGGGGAGCTGACCACCGTCGACACAGTCGCGGTCGAGGAGCCGCTGGAGATCCGGCTGGCCGGCCGCCCCTTCCAGGTCACCATGCGCACCCCGGGGGATGACATCGATCTGGTGCACGGGCTCCTGCACAGCGAGCAGGTGATCACCGATGCTCACCAGGTGCTGCTGGCGCGCTACTGCGCCGGAACCGGTCCGGACGGCATGAACACCTACAACGTCGTCGACGTGACCCTGGGTGAGGGTGCGGTGCCACCAGATCCGGGCCTGCAACGCAATGTGCTCACCTCCAGCGCCTGCGGGGTCTGCGGCACGGCGAGCATCGACCAGCTGATGAAGGTCGCCAGGTACGCGCTGTCCCGCTCCGTCGTTCCGGTCGACGTGCTGCGGGCCGCCCCCCGACTGATCCGCCCGCAGCAGAAGGCGTTCGCCAAGACCGGTGGGCTGCACGCGGCGGCCCTGCTGGAGCTGGACGGGACGATCCTCTGCGTCCGCGAGGACGTCGGTCGTCACAACGCCGTCGACAAGGTGGTGGGCTGGGCGTTGCGTCAGGGCCGGATGCCGCTGACGGACACCGTGCTGCTGGTCTCGGGCCGAGCGTCCTTCGAGCTCACCCAGAAGGCGGTGCTGGCCGGGATCGGGATCCTGGTCGCCGTCTCGGCGCCCAGCTCGCTGGCCGTCGAGCTCGCCGAAGCCAGTGGTCTGACTCTCGTCGGGTTCCTGCGTGGGGAGTCGATGAACGTCTACAGCCACCCTTACCGGGTGGTGTCGGCAGCCGCCCTGGCCGGAATCGCGTCGGACACGTGACGTAACGTCGGATGATGCGGCCGGATGCTCCGGTCGGATGATCGAGCAGTCACGGAGGTCATGATGGCACGCGGAACCAGACGGAGCAGCACGCGCGACCTGGGGCTGCTGCTGCTCCGGGTCGGGGTGGGCGGCGCCCTGTTCGCGCACGGTAGCCAGAAGCTGTTCGGCTGGTTCGGCGGCGGCGGCCCGGAGGGCACCGCGACGTTCCTGGGCTCCGCCGGGTTCGAGCCACCGAAGCTGAACGCCACCCTGGCCGGTCTGGGCGAGGCCGGCTCGGGACTGCTGCTCACGCTCGGCCTGGCCACTGGTCCGGCTGCCGCCGCAGCCACCGGCACCATGGCCACGGCCAGCAGCGTGCACGCGCCCAACGGCTTCTTCAACACCGCCGGAGGCTACGAGCTGCCGGCCACGTACGCGTTGGCGGCGACGGCGCTCGCCCTGACCGGGCCGGGTCGGATCTCACTCGACCACGCGACGGGGCACGCGCTCTCCGGACGGGCACTGACGTGGCTGGCGTACGTCGCGGTGCTGGGCGGCGCGGCGTACACCATCTGGAGCAGGCAGCGGACCCTGGCGGACCGCGACGAGCCCGCCGACGACGCCTAGACTCGCCAGGTGACCACCCTCTTGCCGTTACCCCGGATCCGCACCGCGGACCCCGTGGGTGAGCGCGGGGCGACCCGGTCGCTGGCGGACGCGTACGGGCGCGTCGCCACTGACCTGCGGGTGTCACTGACAGACCGTTGCAACCTGCGCTGCCAGTACTGCATGCCGGCGGAAGGGCTCGACTGGCTGCCTCGGGACGAGGTGCTGACGAACGAGGAGATCATCCGGCTGATCCGGGTCGGAGTCACCCGGTTGGGCATCACCACAGTGCGGCTGACCGGTGGGGAGCCGCTGCTGCGACGCGATCTCGAGTGGCTGGTCGCCGCGATCGCCGATCTACGGCCGGCACCGGTGATCGCGCTGACCACCAACGGCATCGGCCTGGCCGAGCGCGCCTCTCGACTGGCCGACGCCGGGCTGGACCGGATCAACGTCTCCCTGGACACCCTCGATCCGACCACCTTCAAGCGGATCACCCGGCGGCCGCGGCTGGCCGACGTGCTCGCCGGTGTGGATGCGGCCCTGGCGGCCGGGCTGACCCCGGTCAAGATCAACAGCGTGCTGCTGCGTGGCGTGAACGACCACGAGGCGTACCCGCTGTTGGAGTGGGCGATGCGCACCGGCGTCCAACTCAGGTACATCGAGCAGATGCCGCTGGATGCCCAGCACGCCTGGAACCGGCAGCAGATGATCACCGCCGACGAGATCCGGGCCCGGTTGTCCGAGCACGTGCAGCTGATCGAGGACCCGGCGGACCGCGAGCGGCGCGGCAGCGCTCCGGCCGAGCTGTTCCGCGTCTCCGACACCGGGTACGCGGTGGGCATCATCGCCTCGGTCAGCAAGCCGTTCTGCGGTTCCTGCGACCGGGTCCGGCTGACCGCCGACGGCCAGCTGCGCAACTGCCTGTTCGCCCGGACGGAATCGGATCTGCGGGCCCCGCTGCGGGCCGGCGCCACCGACGACGAGCTCGCCGATCAGTGGGTCCGGGCGGTCGCCGGCAAGCGTGCCGGCCACGGCATCGACGATCCGACCTTCCTGCAGCCCGATCGCCCCATGTCGGCGATCGGCGGCTGACCGGTCGACGTGGGCTGACTAGACGAAGTGCTGGCGCTGGTCCAAGACGCCCGGCACGAGCTTCCCTGTCGACCGTCAGCGCCTGGGAGATCTCGATCAAGCACGCCGCCGGGAAGCTGGCGCTGCCAGCCCCGCCCGAAGACTTCCTGCCCCAGCTTCAGCGGAGGTTGGGGTTGACGCTGTTGCCGATCGAGCTGTCGCACGCGATCCGCGCGGGGGCGCTGCCGATGGTGCACCGTGACCCGTTCGACCGAATGCTGGTCGCCCAGGCACGCACTCTCGCGGTGCCGATCATGTCTGCTGACCCGAAGCTGGCCCGCTATGACATCGAGATCATCGCTGCCTGAGCGGGCCTCAGCTCGCCGGCAGCTCCTCGACCTCGCGCAGGAAGCCGCGGGCCGACAGGAACGTTGACAGCGAATCACGATGTTCGGGGCAGGCCAGCCAGTGCTTGCGTCGGTCGGGGGTGTGGATCTTGGGGTTGTTCCAGCGCAGGTCGTAGCTGGCTGTGGCCGGACAGCCCTTGGCCGAGCAGACCATACCCTCGGGCCCGACCGGTAGCGGATCGACGCCTTGGCGCTGGACGAAGCCCTGCAGCAGGGGCGGCGGATTCTCAGGCGACCCGGTCATCGTGTTCCTTCTCGACGTCGCCGGTGATGATCTCGTGCGGCTCGGGTCCGGCCGCGATCGCCGGCGCATCCCCGGGCTCGGCGCCACCTACCGGGCTACCAGCCTGGCGCTGATGTGCTTGGTTGGCGAAGATCACGGCGACGTACGGCAGGAACACCGCGCAGCCGAACAGAATCCAGCGGAACACCCCTGGCACGAAGATCATGGCGAGAAAGCAGGCCGTCCGGAAGGCCATCGTGATCGCGTACCGGCGTTGGCGGCTGGCGATCTCCTCGCTGGCTCCCGAGCGGGCGTCGGTGATGGTGGCGGGATTGAAGGAACCGAACGCCACCCCGCCGCCCGACCGGGCGGTAGCGGTGCGCTCCGTCTCCTCGGGACCTCGAGGGTCCTGCGCCCTGCCCGTCACCAGATCAGCCTACGTCGCGGGTTTCGGTCTGGGCAGCCCTGCCGCATCGACGGTGGACGCGTTGCCCGTGTCCTGAGCTGGTCGAAGGACCGGCCCTTCGACAGGCTCAGGCCGCGGAGCTGGCCCTTCGAGAGGCTCAGGGCACGGAGCAGGACTGCACTCGATAGGTTGAGCCCGTGACTGAGAGCGAACCGACGACGTCGTCCGATGCCTCCCCCGCACAGCAGCCGAGGGTCGTGCTGGTCACCGGTGGCAGCAAGGGGATCGGCCGAGGCATCGCTCAGCGGCTGCAGGCCGCCGGCCACCGGGTCGCGGCCACCTACCGCAGTGGTGACGTACCGGCTGGCGTGCTGGGCGTCCAGTGCGACATCACCGATCCCGGCCAGGTCGATGCGGCGTTCACCCAGGTGGAGTCCGAGCTGGGTTCGGTCGAGGTGCTGGTGGCCAATGCGGGCATCACCCGGGACACGCTGCTGATGCGAATGAGTGACGAGGACTGGGCGGCAGTCATCGACACCAATCTGACCGGCGCCTTCCGGGTGGCCAAGCGAGCGACCCGGTCGATGATGCGGGCGCGGTTCGGCCGGATGATCTTCATCTCCTCGGTGGTCGGTCAGCTGGGCTCGGCCGGCCAGGTCAACTACTCCGCCTCCAAGGCAGGACTGGTCGGGCTGGCCCGCTCGCTGGCCCGCGAGCTGGGGTCGCGTGGGGTGACCGCGAACGTGGTGGCGCCCGGCTTCATCGAGACCGACATGACCTCGGTGCTGTCCGACGAGCTGGTGAAGAAGTACACCGACCAGATCCCGTTGGGCCGGCTCGGCGCCGTGGACGACATCGCCGCCACCATCGAGTTCCTGGCCGGCGAGGGCGCCGGCTACATCAGCGGTGCGCTGATCCCGGTCGACGGCGGGCTGGGAATGGGTCACTGAGAGGTTTCGACCGCGGCGGTCGCCGCGGATGCAGCGAGCGGCACACCAGGTGCAGCCCGAACGACAGCACGGCGGAAGGACAGCAGTGGGAATCCTGGAGGGCAAGAACATTCTTGTGGCCGGCGTCACCCTCGACACCTCGATCGCGTTCCACGTGGCCCGGATCGCCTCGGAGCAGGGAGCGAACGTCCTCGTCTCCAACTTCGGCCGGGCGATGAGCCTGACCGGTCGGGTGATCAAGAAGCTCGACCCGGTGCCGCCGCTGCTGGAGGTGGACGTCACGAATGACGAGCACCTCGCCGGCCTGGCCGCCAAGGTCGGCGAGCACGTCGACCGACTCGACGGGGTGGTGCACTCCCTGGCTTTCGCCAACCCGGAGACCGCGTTGGGCGGCAAGTTCCTCACCACCCCGTACGGTGACGTGTCCACGGCGGTGCAGGTCTCGGCATACTCGCTGGCCTCGCTCACCATGGCCGTCAAGCCGCTGCTCGCCAATCCCGCCTCGGTCGTCGGGCTCACCTTCGACGCCACCATCTCCTGGCCGGTGTACGACTGGATGGGGGTGGCCAAGGCCGCCCTGGAGAGCACCAGCCGCTACCTGGCTCGCTATCTCGGCCCCGAGGGCGTCCGGGTCAACCTGGTCGCCGCCGGGCCGTTGGAGACCTTGGCCAAGAGAGCCATCGGTGGCGCCGACGAGTTCAACACCGTGTGGGCGACTCGGGCGCCGATCGGCTGGGATCCCAAGGACCAGACACCGACGGCCAAGGCGGTGGTGGCGCTGCTCAGCGACTGGTTCCCGGCGACCACGGGTGAGATCGTCCACGTCGACGGTGGCGTGCACGCGATGGGCGCCTGAGACGCGGTGCACGAGCGACTGGCGCCCCGGTGAGTGAGCGAGCGGGTAGGTCCCTGGTCGAAGTGCGGTTGCTGGACGGGCCCAACCTCTACTTCCCTCGTCCGGCCGCCAAGCTGACCCTGGACATCGGACAGCTGTTGAGTCTGGATCTGGGACAGGCTCGGCGGTTCGCCACCGAGGTCGGGCTCACTCGTTCGCGACCAGGGCCGGCGGACTCGGCGTTCCGGCAGCGGTTCGCGGGCCGGGCGATCGCCCATCTCGTGAGGCAGCTGGCGATCGCCGGTGGGGTCAAGAGACTGGCCGTCCGGTCGCGGCCGGGCACCGACGTGAATGAGCTGGTGGTGGCCTACCCGTGGCGCAACTCGGCTCGAGCCGAGGTGCTGGCGGACGGTTTGGCCGCGGTGCTGGATGCGATCGGAGACGGGGACGTGGCCGATTTCGGGGCCGTGCTCCAGGGAGCGGCCGAGCGGCTCGCAGCGACGCCTCCGGGCTCGGCCCCACGATTGATCAAGCCCAGGATCCCGGTGGTGGCGATCACCGGGACGAACGGCAAGACGACGACCTCGCGAATGCTCGGCTTTCTCGCGCAACGGGCCGGGATGTCGGTCGGCTGGTCGAGCACCGACGGGGTCTACCTGAACGGTCAGCTCGTGGAGGCCGGCGACTACTCAGGCCCGAGCGGAGCCGGTCAGGTGCTGCGCCAGCCTGGCGTCGAGCTGGCCGTCACCGAGACCGCTCGCGGCGGCATCCTGCGACGTGGCGTCGGCGTGGCCTGGAACGACGTCTCCGTGGTGACCAACATCAGCGCCGACCACCTCGGGGTCGCTGGCATCGAGACCCTGGATCAGCTGGCCGAGGTGAAGGCGGTGATCACCAAGATCACCAGACCCACCGGCTGGTGCGTGCTGAACGCAGACGACCCTCGGACCTTCGCCATGCGGCTGGGCACCAAGGCACGGGTCTGGGTGTTCACCACCGACCCGAACTCACCAGCGGCGCGTGCGGTGATCGACGACCGCGGGCGGGTGACCACGGTGATCGACGGCTGGGTCGCCGTCCTGCAGCCCGGGTCGGATCCGCTGCCGATCGTTCCGATCGTCGAGGTGCCGATGACGCTGGCCGGACTGAGCCGAGTCAACGTCGAGAACACGTTGGCGGTGACCTCGGCGGCGCTCGCCGTCGGACTGACCGTGGAGCAGGTGGCGGACGGGCTGCGGGAGTTCGACCCGGGAGCCGACAACCCCGGCCGGATGAACATCTGGACCATCCCGGTCTCGGGCGGTGAGGCGAGCGTGGTGATCGACCTGGCGCACAACGAAGCCGGCCTGCAGGCCCTGATCGAGATCGCCCGCGGCATCAGGCCGCCGGACGGACGGCTGCTGCTCGGCGTCGGGACCGCCGGCGACCGCGGAGACGACGTGTTCGTCACCGTCGGCGAGATCGCCGCCCTGGCCGGTGACGTGGTGGAGATCGCGCACAAGGACGCGTACCTGCGGGGTCGGCCGATGGCTGAGCTGGGGGCGTTGATCAAGGAGGGCGCCGCGCACGCCGGCGTGACCATCAGCGCCGAGCACGACGGAGAGGTCGCAGCCCTGGCGTCGCTGGTCGGTCAGGCCCGCCCGCGTGACGTGATCGCGCTGATGACGCACCAGGATCGCGAGCAGGTCGATGGGTGGCTGCTCGATCACGGCGGTCACCGCGACGCGGTGACCGATCTCCGGGCCAAAGTCGAACGGGCCGATGCCCCAGCCTCGGCGTCAGCACGCGGTGCGGATTAATGCGGGTTCTGGCGGTTCTCGTCGGCCGAGCGGACCGCTAGATTCGTGCTCCGGCCCACTGCGGTGAGCGCGTCCGCGTCGTAGCGGAGTGGCGCCGGGCGACGACAAGGAGCTCGACCAGTGACGGTGACCGCGGACCGCGACGACACGCTCGCGGCGGCGCGACCCCCGGAGCCGTCGGCTGCGCCGGAGCGCCGAGCTCGACGCCGGAGGCCACGGGCCGGACTGTCGATCCAGTCGAAGCTGCTGATCATGCTGCTCGCGGTCAGCCTGTTGTCGTCCACCGTGGTCGCGGTGATCGGCTTCATCAACGGCCGTGATTCCCTGCGGGATGCGGCGTTCCAGCAGCTGACCACCATCCGCGAGCTGCGCACCAACACCATCCAGCGTGAGTTCGCCAGCCTGCAGACCGGCGTGACCCTCGACTCCCGCAACGCCAGTGCGGTGGAGGGTGCCACGGCCTTTGTCAACGGGTTCCGCGAGCTGCAGTCGAGCACGATCACGCCGGCGCAGACTGCGAAGCTGCGCGGCTACTACGAGTCCGAGTTCGTGCCGGCGCTGGAGGAGCGGTCCGGACTCGACTACGCGCCGGAAGCGTTCATCCCCGCCACTCCGGCCGGACGCTATCTGCAGAGCTACTACACCGTCGGCCGGCCGTACGACGACTTCGACACCGGGCTGGCCCTCGGCGACGCCGGTGACGGCAGCGCCTGGAGCGAGGCCAACGCCACCTATGGCCCCTACTTCGCCGGACTGGTGAACACCCTCGGATACGAGGACGTGCTGATCATCGACCGGAGCGGGAACGTGGCGTACTCGGCGTACAAAAGCGTGGACCTCGGAGTGAACCTGCGGGAGGAGCCGTACGCGTCCTCGGCCCTCACCCGGAGCGTCAACGAGGTGCTCCGCAACGGCTCGCTGGACGAGGTGGCCACCACCGACTTCGAGCGCTATCTGCCCTCGCTCAACGTGCCGACCTCCTGGGTGATGTCGCCGATCGGCACCGCCACCAACATCGTCGGCGTGATGGCGGTGCAGGTGCCCATCGACCAGATCAACTCGGTGATGACCGGGAACGAGCAGTGGGAGGCGGAGGGACTGGGACAGACCGGTGAGGTCTACCTGGCCGGCACCGACAAGCTGATGCGCAGCACGTCCCGACTTCTGATCCAGCATCCGGATGACTACGTGAGCACCGTCACGGAGAACGGCACCCCGGCCTCCACCGCGGAGCGGATCAAGGAGGTCAACGGCACCGTCCAGCTCCAGCCGGTGAACTTCCTGGGGGTCAACGAGGCCCTGGCCGGGCGCAGCGGGGTGGCGATCACCGCCGACTACACCAACGCGAACAGCCTGGTGGCCTACGCCCCGTTGGACATCGCCGGCCTGGACTGGGTGATCGTCGCCCACATGGACGCCGCAGAGGCCTTGGCCCCGGTCACGGCGTTCACCCGCGGGGTTCTGCTGTCTCTGCTCGGCATCGTCTTGGTCGTGTCGCTGCTGTCGCTGCTGCTGGCCCAGGTGTTCACCCGCCCGATCAACCGGCTGGTGACAGCCGTGCGGCGGGTTGCGGGTGGTGATCTCGCCGTCCAGGTGCCGCACGGTTCCCGGGACGAGATCGGTGATCTGGGCACCGCCTTCAACGACATGGCCGCCAGCCTGCGGGTGAAGCAGGAGCTGATCGACGTGCAGTCGCTGGAGAACGACAAGCTGATGCACACCCTGATGCCGCAGTCGGTGGCCGAGCGCTACAAGTCGGGGGAGGAGGCGATCGCCGAGCAGCACGACAACGTGGCGGTGGTGTTCGCCGAGCTGGCCGGCTTCGACGATTACGCCCGCCAGCTGTCCAGCGAGCAGGAGGTCGTCCAGCTGAACGCCTTGATGCGCGGCTTCGACGAGGCGGCCCAGAAGACCGGCGTCGACAAGGTGCGGACGCTTCGCGGCGGCTACCTCGCCTCCTCGGGTCTGCTGGTGCCCCGGGTTGACAACATCCGTCGGGCCGTCGACTTCGCCCGAGAGCTGCGGACCGTGGTCGACCGCTTCAACAGCCAGCAAGGGACCAGCATCGAGCTCCGCGCCGGGGTGGACGCCGGTACGGTGACCAGTGGGTTGGTGGCGCGCACCAACCTGGCGTACGACCTGTGGGGCGACGCGGTCAACCTGGCCTACCGGGTGCCCAGCGTCAGCGGCCACGCGGGTGTCTACGTCAGCCAGGCGGTCCGCGATCGGCTGGCCGAGACCGCGGAGTTCAGCGAAGCCGGCACGGTGGAGCTCCAGGGCAGAGCGCAGACCGTCTGGCGACTGGCCGACGCATGAACGGCTGGTTGGACGGCTCGACCTGGTGGTTGATCGCCTTCGCAGTCGGGATCCCGCTCGCGCTGATCATCCTCACCGAGGTACTCGGCTGGCTGCAGCAGCGCTCCTCACCGGCCGTCGGACCGGTGCGGATGCTCCGCAACTGGGTCATCCCGGTGGCCGGGCTGCTCGTGCTGCTGACCTTCGCCATCCAGTCGCCGGCCGACCAGGTCTGGGTGCGGGTGGTGGCGACGGTGTTCGGCCTGCTGCTCATCCTGCTGGTCCTGTCCGGCTTCAACGTCGCCCTGTTCGCCAACGCCCGCACCGGCTCCTGGCGTGAGCGCACCCCGAAGATCTTCATCGAGATCGCCCGGCTGGTCCTGATCATCGTCGGCCTGGCGCTGCTGTTCCGCTGGGTGTGGGGAGCCGACGTGGGCGGGGTGGTGGCCGCTCTCGGAGTCACCTCCATCGTCATCGGCCTCGCCCTGCAGAACGCGGTCGGCGGCGTCATCTCCGGTCTGCTGCTGCTGTTCGAGCAGCCGTTCCAGATCGGCGACTTCCTCACCGTCGGCGGGGTGACCGGGCGGGTCGTCCAGGTCAACTGGCGGGCGGTGCACCTGGACACCGGCACGGGGATCCAGGTCATCCCGAACTCGAGCCTGGCCACCTCCTCCTTCGTCAACCTGAGCCGGCCGGAGGGACCCCACCGGGTCAGCATCGACGTGAAGTTCACCACCGACGACCCGCCGCACGACGTCTTCGCGCTCCTGCTCGAGGTGGCGGAGTCGCTGCCGGACCGGGTGCCGGACGTCCCCACCTCGGTGAGCTATGCGGGTGCGGGGGCCTATTCGGTCACCGTGGCGCTGCCCGGCCCGGCTCTCGTCGGGCCGGCGACCAGCCAGTACCGCACCTGGCTGTGGTTCGCCGCGCGCCGGCGGGGGATGGCCCTGGACGGGGACAGCAGCGACCCGATCGCCGAGCCCGGACAGCTCGAGCGGGCCCTGGACGTGGTAGCGCCGACCTTGCACCTGGGGGACTCCGAACGGGAGCTGGTGCTGTCGACCTCTCGACTGGAGCGCTACGGCGCCGGGGAGATCGTGCTGCCCAGCGGGGTGCTGCCCGACGAGATCCGGTTCATCGTCAGCGGGCACGCGTCGTTGGCGGTGGAGGCCGCCGGCGGCCGGATCCCGTTCGGCACCGCGGAGCCGGGCGACTACATCGGTCAGACTGCGCTGACCCGCGAGCGGACGCTGACCACCGCGGTCGCCGCCGACCTGCTCACCGTGCTCATCGTTCCGCTGGCCACCGTCGACACCCTGGTCGGCTCCCGGCCGCGACTGGCCGCCGAGATCGGCTCGTCGATCGAGCTGAAGCGCAAGGCCGCCGCCGAGGCGCTGGCCACGGCTGGCGTGGCCCGGGGTCTTCTGGGTTCGATGCGCTGACCGCGTCGCAGGCCGGGCCCTGCGAGCGACTCAGATCTGCGGCAAGGGCTCCTGCACAGCGAGGTCGCTGGCTACGAAGTCCGGGTCGGACACCGCGTTGGTGTTGGTGTGCTCGTCGCGCCGGGCACCTGGCTGGGCCTGCCGTCCGTAGCTCTCCAGCTCCGACATGACCGCAGCATGCTGGTCGACGCAGATGACGATGAGGTCGCCCGGATTCGACCGCGCGATGGCGTGCCGGGTCGCCTCCAGCTCCTCGAGCACGATCTCGACCTGCTTGCAGCGCACGCCCTCGCCCATCGCGGCGTGCACACCCTCGGCGATCAGGTCGGCCACCTCGCCGCGCTTGCGGCCGCGGAGGCTGTTGTCCTCCCGGACGATCACCACGTCGAAGTGGTGAGCGGCGATCTGCCCCAGCTCTCGCATGTCGGAGTTGCGTCGGTCACCGGCGGTGGCGATCACCCCGATCCGGCTGATCTTGCCCAGCTCCGACGACCTGTCCAGCGCATCACCGGTCTTGTCCACGAAGTCACCGAGCATCCGCAGACCAGGGGCGTTGTGGGCGTAGTCGACGACGACCGTACGACCCTCCACGGCGACCTCGTTCAGGCGACCGGGAGACAGGTAGTAGTTGGTCGAGAAGGACCGCAGCCCTTGGCGGATGTCGTGCAGCGAGGCGCCGGCGGCGAAGGCGGCCGCCGCGGCGGCCATCGCGTTCTGCACGTTCATCATCGCCCGCCCGCCGAAGGTGGAGGGCAGCAGATGGGTCCAGGCCAGCTGCATCGACCGCCGGCCCTCCAAGACCTGGATCATCTCGCCGAGCTCGCTACGCTCCAGCACCACTGCGCGACCGCCCCGCCGGCAGTGATCATCCACGGACTCGCGGATCTCGGTGCCCGGCTCCGCGAGGGTGAACCAGACGACCCGGCCGGAACAGCGACGGCGCATGGCGCGGACCAGCGGGTCATCCGCATTGAGCACGGCGTAGCCGTTGCGCGGAACAGCCTCCACGATCACGGCTTTGACGTCGGCGAGCTGCTCGAGGGTGTCGATGCCGCGCAGTCCGAGGTGGTCGGGCTGCACGTTGAGCACCACCCCGACGTCGTTGCGCTCGTAGCCGAGTCCCTCGCGGAGGATGCCGCCGCGCGCGACCTCGAACACCGCCATGTCGACCCGGGGGTTCTGCAGCACCATCTTGGCCGAGCGCGGGCCGGACGCGTCGGACCTGATCACCAGTCGCTCGTCGATCACGACCCCGTCGGTGGATGTCATCCCGACCTTGCGTCCGATGCCCTTGAAGATGTGCGCGATCATCCGCGAGGTGGTGGTCTTGCCGTTGGTGCCGGTGATCGCCACGATCGGGATCCGGCTGGGCGACCCGGGCGGAAACAGCATGTCGATCACCGGCTTGGCGATGTACTGCGGGTCGCCGACCGTCGGGTGGGTGTGCATCCGGAAGCCGGGAGCGGCGTTCACCTCGCAGATCGCGCCACCCGTCTCGCGGACGGGCTGGGTGATGTCGGGGGCGATGAAGTCGATACCGGCGATGTCCAGGCCGATCACCCGGGCCGCCTCCTCAGCGATCTCGATGTTCTCCGGGTGCGCCTCCAGGGTCCGGTCGATGGAGATGCCGCCGGTCGACATGTTGCCGGTCAGGGTGAGCTTGATCATCTCGCCTTGCGGCGGGATATCGTCCATCCCGAATCCCTGCTGGGCCACGAGGTCGATGGCAGCGGCGTCGACTCTGATCTTGGTCAGCACCTTCTCGTGGCCGACGCCGCGGCGAGGGTCGGCGTTGGTCCGCTCCACCAGCTCGGTGATCGTCGACGTACCGTCACCGACCACGTGCGCGGGCACCCGCTCGGCGATCGCGGCGATGTGGCCGTCGATGACCAGGCAGCGGTAGTCCTTGCCGGTCACGTACGTCTCCACGATCACCCAGCCGTTGCGGGACTCGCCCTCGGCGATCTCGAAGCCGGCCCGGACCCCATCGGCGTCGGTCAGGTTCAAGATCACGCCACGGCCGTGGTTGCCGTCCAGCGGCTTGACCACCACGGGGTAGCCGATCCGCTCGGCCAGTCGGACCGCATCCTCGGCGCGGCGAACCGACTGGGACCGAGGTACCGGCAGCCCGGCGTTGGACAGCAGGGTGAGGGTGAGCTCCTTGTCGCTGGCGATGTCCACCGCGACCGAGGAGGTGTTGGATGTCATGGTCGCCCGAATCCGCTTGGCGTGCACACCCTGGCCGAGCTGAACGAGGGAGGAGGTGTTCAGCCGGATGAACGGGATGTCCCGGCTGACCGCCTCGTCGATGATCGCCTGGGTGGATGGTCCGAACGCAGCCCGCTCGCCACGGATGATGAACCGCTCGAGCTCGGACTCGAAGTCGAACTCGGGGTCGTGCTCCACCAAGTCGTTGACGAGCCGGACCGCGAGCTCACCGGCCGCCAGTCCCACCGTCTCGTCGGAGTACGCGAAGATCACGTTGTACTGGCCGCGCACTCCCTTGACGCCACGGGTCTTGCCGCGGCGCATGTCGTGACCGACCGCCTGCTGCAGCTGCAAGGCCACGTGCTCCGACACGTGACCGAGCCAGGTGCCTTCCTTCAGACGTTCCACGAAGCCACCGCGCCGGCCCCGGCTGCAGGTGTGGTTGCGCAGCCCCGGTAGCCGCTCCACCAGGCCCTCCGTGAACCCGGGAAGGAGGTTGGTGGGGAAGTCCTCCAGCACACCGAGATCCACGACCAGCTGGATCGCCGGCTCGTAGTGCCACACGTTGGGTCCGCGATACACCCGGCTGGACAGGATCTTCAGCTCGGGGCGGGGTGCGGGAGCGGCGGACTCGGTCACGGGCGGAGCCTCTCGGGAGTGCAGGAGTGATCTGGTGCGACACGCTTTTCGTCGTACCTGATCGCGACGAACGAGCGAGATCTCGCGGAGCTCGTGACCGCGGAGCGCGGAGCGCGACAATTGATCACGGTCATCGGCAGAGCCTCTCGGGAGTGAGGAGCGTGTCGTAAGTGGTGCGTCGCGGCTGATACTTCCATCAACCGATCCGGGCTGTCCGAGGACTACCGGGTCCTAGCCCCGACGGCCACGGCGCAGTCGGCGGGCATAGTGCGTGGGGGACACGCCCTCGGAGGCGATGTCCTTCGCCAGCAGGCGGAGATCGGACTCGGCCGCCCTGACCTCGGCCACCTCGGCGTCCGGCAGCGCCTCGACGTGCTGGACCAGCAGCCGCCGGGACAGATCGAAGCGACTGCCGGCCGGCAGCACGTGCACGGTCGCCCCGGAGACGAGCAGCGGCGCGGTGCGCTTGGCCGTGTAGGCGTTGCTGACCAGGTGGCTGCCGTCGACGATGGTCACCGCCCCGCGGCCGACGACCTCCAGCTGATTCCCGTCGCGCACCACAGCGGCGGTGTCCTCGTCCACCCCTATCCCCAGCAGGGAGGGCGACTGCGCGACCAGGGACAGCAGCCGGCCGTACCGGTTGCGCTGTTCGAAGTGCTGGTCGATGACCACGCCACGGAGCAGCCCGAGACCCACGGAGAGCTGGCTCATCCGCTGCTTCGGGGTGGAGCCGCCACTGCCGAACGCGATCATGTGCTCGGCGACGATGCTCGCCCCGGCCGACGTTCCCCCGACAGCGGCACCCCGTCGGTAGGCAGCCTCGATGGCGTCGGCGAACGGCGTACCGATGATGAAGCTGCTCAGCTTGAGCTGGTTGCCGCCGGTCATGAAGACTCCGGTGACGTCGTCCAGGGTCGCCGCGAGCTCGGGGTCCCGGGCGTCGACCCTGCTCTCCGGCCGGGCGGCCACGACAGACGCCGCGCCGAGGGCCGTGAAGACTGCCTGGTAGACCTCGACCACTTCCGGGCCCAGAGACGACGCGCTCGGCACGACGGCGATCCGGGCCCCGACCCCGCCGGCGGCCTCCAAGAAGGCGCGCAGCACCGTCCGGCGTCGGAGCTTGGCTTCCGCGCCGCCGATGGCGAACAGCGTGCCCCTGGACACGCCGGACTCGTGGCTGTCGAGCATGGCGGACAGGATAGGCCTGGCCCACGGGGATCAGCGGAATCGCGCGGGATCAGGTGCGTTCGACGCCCAGCCAGCTGACCGCGGCGACCAGTGCCTGGCCGGCGGCGAGGCGCACGTCCCGCAACGCAGCCCTGCGACGATCCGCCTCGTACGCCGAGATGCTGCCGCCATCGTCGGCGAGAGCCGTGGAGCACGCGATGAAGAGTCGGGCAGCCCGATCGGCCGCGACCCGTTGCCGGGGCGGGTAGCCAGGGGCGAGGACGACGTCGGTCTCTGCTGGTCGCTCGCCGCCCGCGACCTCGAGCCCGGCCAGCTCCCGCCCGACCCGCAACACCGTCTCGCTGAGCTCCCGCTCCGCCTCGTACGACGTGGGCACCGCACCGGGGCGCTGCGCCGGCAGCGCCTCCCACTGCAGTGCCGGACCGACCGCGTGCGGCACCAGGGCCAGGCCGCCACCGCTGGCGATGGCGGCGACGCCGGTGGCCAGAGCGGACCGGATGAGCTCGGGCGGTCCCTGCAACGGCGCCAGTCGACCGGGGTCCGGAAGCGCGAGCAGCCACGGCCGGCCGGGATGGTCGATCAGGGTGTCGAAGACCTCGGCCAGCGGCTCCGCCCGCCAAGGATCGATCCCGACCAGGCCGTGCGGGTCGACCAGGTGGTGGGCGACATCCCCGGCCTGCACGGCGAACGGGGCCCGCTCCCGCAGCGTCGGATCGGTCGCGGCAGCGTTCAGGTAGCTGACCATCCGTACCGCGGCGAACAACGTCACGACGGAAGCGTAGGTGCTGTGTAGGTTGACCCCCATGGTGGCAGTCGTGGACCTGGCCGAGGTGAGCATCGTCCGCGGGGGATCGACCCTGCTGGACAGCGTCACGGTGCAGATCGACGAGGCCGACCGGTGGGTGGTGATCGGTCCCAACGGCGCCGGCAAGACGACGCTGCTGCAGGTTCTCAGCGCCCAGATCCATCCCACCAGCGGGGTGGCGGGGCTGCTCGACGAGGTGCTCGGCACCGTCGACGTGTTCGAGCTCCGGCCGCGGATCGGTATCACCTCGGCGGCGGTCGCCGAACGGATCCCGCGGAGCGAGCGGGTGCACGACGTCGTGGTCTCCGCCTCGTACGCGGTGCTCGGCCGGTGGCGGGAGGCCTACGACGAGCTGGACCACGAGCGGGCCGACGAGCTGCTCGCCCAGCTGGGGATCGCCGCGCTGGCCGACCGTACCTTCGGCACCCTGAGTGAGGGGGAGCGGAAGCGGGTGCAGATCGCCCGCGCACTGATGACCGATCCGGAGCTGCTATTGCTGGACGAGCCGGCCGCCGGCCTGGACCTGTCAGGTCGTGAGGCGCTGGTACGGACCCTCGGTGAGCTGGCCAGGGATCCATACGCCCCGGCGTCGGTGCTCGTCACCCACCACGTCGAGGAGATCCCGGTCGGCGTCACCCACGCGATGCTGTTGAAGCAAGGCAAGGTCGTGGCGGCCGGCCCGGTGGACCAGACGCTGACCGCGGAGAACCTGTCGACGACCTTCGAGCTGCCGCTGGACCTGTCCCGGACCGACGGGCGATGGGCCGCTCGGGCCGTCGACTGAGGCGTCTCTCGAACCGGAAGCCGGTTTCTGCCGTCTGGCAGGATGGATGAAAGGCATCGCGACGTGGAGGTCAACTTGACCGACTGGCTGGGGGAGCACGCCTGGGCCATCTGGCTCAGCCTGGCTTTCCTGCTCGCCGTGGCGGAGATCCTCTCGATGGACCTGGTGTTGATCATGCTGGCGGTCGGTGCGCTGGCCGGGGCGGGGGTGGCGGTGATCGCCCCCGGCCTGTGGTGGTTGCAGATCCTGGTGGCGGCGGGGGTGTCGGTCGGCACCCTGCTGCTGCTGCGGCCGACCTTGATCGAGAAGGTCCGGCGGATGCCGGGCTACCGGTCGTCGACCGACACGATGGTCGGCAGCTCGGGGATGGCGATGTCGGAGATCACCCATGCCGGCGGCGAGGTCAAGGTCGCCGGGCAGAGCTGGACGGCCCGGACGATGATCCCCGGCCAGGTGATCGACCAGGGCACCGAGATCGAGGTGTACGAGATCGACGGCGCGATCGCCGTCGTCTACCCCAAGCACGGCGAGCTGCCCTGACGCTCGCCGGGTGATCGGCAGAAGTGACGCGAACGGGTGAGTGAGATGGATCTGGCAGTACTGATTGTGATCGTGGTGGTGGCGCTGGCCGTCGCCCTGTTCCTCGGCTCGACGATCAAGGTGATCCGGCAGCAGCAGATCGGGGTGGTCGAGCGCCTGGGCAAGTTCCAGCGCATCCTCGAGCCCGGCCCGCACCTGGTGATACCGGTGTTCGACCGAGTCCGCTACACGCTCGACATGCGCGAGGCGGTCGTGCCCTTCCCGCCGCAGGGAGTGATCACCGAGGACAACCTGATGGTCAACATCGACTCGGTGATCTACTACCAGATTCTGGACGCGCGGCGGGCGGCGTACGAGGCTCAGGACTACATCAAGGCCATCGAGCAGCTCACCATGACCACGCTTCGCAACATCATCGGCGGTCTGGACCTGGAGCAGACCCTGACCAGCCGCGAGGAGATCAACCAGAAGCTCCGCGTGGTGCTGGACGAGGCCACCGGCAAGTGGGGCATCAAGGTGAACCGGGTCGAGCTGAGGACGGTCGAGCCGCCCGCCACCATCCGAGACGCGATGGAGAAGGGTGCCCGGGCCGAGCGGGACAAGCGGGCGGCGATCTTGATCGCCGAGGGGCAGCGGCAGTCACAGATTCTCGCCGCCGGCGGCGAGAAGGAGTCCTCCATTCTCCGCGCGCAAGGCGATCGGGAGGCTGCCGTACTGCGCGCTCAGGCCGATCGACAGGCGCAGATGCTGCGCGCCGAGGGCGAGGCTCAAGCGATCACGACGGTGTTCAACGCCATCCACGCGGGGGAGCCCGACCAGGCGCTCTTGTCTTACCAGTACATGCAGATGCTGCCCACCATCGCCCGCGGTGACGCCAACAAGGTCTGGATCGTGCCCAGTGAGATCGGCAAGGCACTCGAGGGGCTCGGCGGCGCTGTCGGCTCGCTGACCGGTGCGGTGCAGGGGGGCCTGGCGGAGGGACCGACGGCGGACAGGAGCAAGTTCTCCGCACCTGAGCCCATTGACGTCCAAGCCGAGATCACCCAGCAGGCCGAGGAGGAGGCCCGAGAGTCCGAGCGGGTCGTCCAGCAGGCGATCGCCGAGGCTCAGCAGCTGGAGCGGGCGGGCCGGCCGAAACCGGCCTCGCTGCGGATGCCCGAGCGGCAGGCCGGCATCGGCACCGGCCGAGAGCAACAGGCCTCGGTGCCGGAGCCGGCGGTCGCCGATGACGACGTGCCGGGGCCTGAATTCACGGCGCCCCAGGGTGATCAGCTGAGGTGACCTGGACCGAGCTGCTGCTCGTCGCATTGGCGGGTGGCGGAGCGGGGCTGATCAATGCGGTGGTCGGCTCGGGGACCTTGATCACCTTTCCCACCCTGCTCGCTCTCGGCGTCCCCCCGGTCGTGGCCAACGTCTCCAACAGCATCGGGCTGGCGCCGGGGAACCTGTCGGCGGCGCTGGCCAGCCGACCCGACCTGGTCGGGCAGCGGTCGCGGATCCTCCGCTACGGCCTGGCCTCGCTGATCGGCAGCATCGTCGGAGCCCTCCTGCTGCTCTGGCTGCCGTCGTCGGCGTTCGACGCCATCGTGCCGGTGCTGATCGGGCTGGGCTGTGTGCTGGTGATCATCGGCCCCTGGCTGAGCCGCCGGGTCATGGCCCGCCGGGAGCGGCTGGGCATCGCGGCCGGTCCTGCGGACGGTCCGCCGTGGCTGTTCGTCGTGATCATCCTGACCGGCATGTACGGCGGCTACTTCGGCGCCGCCCAAGGCGTCCTGGTGATGGCGATCATGGGCGTCGCCCTGGCCGACACCATGGCCCGGCTGAACGGTCTGAAGAACGTGCTGGTGATGATCGCCAACGGGGTGGCCGGCGTGGTGTTCGTGCTCGTCTCCGAGGTCAACTGGGAGATCGTGCTGGCCATCGCCGTCGGCTCGGTGCTCGGCGCTCAGGTGGGGGCCAGGATCGGCCGCAAGCTTCCTCCGGTCGTCTACCGGACGGTGATCGTCATCGTGGGCGTGGTGGCGGTCATCGCGTTGCTTCGCTGACCGCGCTCCACCGACGACCATCAGTTGCCGGCTGTCGTGGGACACATGTCCTAGGCTGTGCTGAGGCGGCTCGAAGGGTGGCCGCGAACTGAGGAGGCACGCCCGTGGCTCGAGGGCAGACGGCGGATGCCCCGCGTGCCGGTGCGCTCGACGAGCTGGTCGCCCTCGTACGCGAGGCAGCCCCGGCGTACTCGGTGGTCGTGACCGCCGGCGGGAGAGGATCTGGACGGACCACCCTGCTCCGTGCGGCCTCGGACCGGCTCGGCCTGAGCCCGGTCTGGATCGACTGCACGGTCTTCGCCCAGCGGTCACCGCTGCAGAGCCTCAGGGACGCGCTGTCCAGCTCGAGCCTCGAGCTCTTCCCCGGTCCGATGGCCGCCAGGCTCGACCGGGAGCTCGCTCGGCCCGACCTGGATCCGGCTGAGGTCTCTGGTCTCGTCTGGTCCGTCATCCGCCCCGGAGTCGACCAGCTCGCCGGGATGCAGGTGGTTGCCGACGACTTCGATCTCCTCGATCCGCAGTCCCAGCAGGTGGCGGCGTACGTGCTCCGACGGATAGCGCAGCTCGGCACCCCGGTGCTGCTCTCGGTCGAGGAGGCCGGGGCTCTCCTGGAGAGGTTCCCGACCGTCGAGCTGCCGCCACTCGACGTGGGCGACGCCCGGGTGCTGATCGAGGACGCCGTGGGCGTGCCGGTGCCCTACCGGGTGGCCGAGAGGATCACCGGCCGTTGCGGTGGCAACGTGCTGGCGCTGACGGCAGTCGTCCGCGAGCTCGGCAACGACGAGCTCGGCGGCCGCGCCCTGCTGCCGCACCCGCTGCCGCTGGCCCGGTCTGTCGCTAACCGACTCTGCTCGACGACGACGGCCGGGTTGACGCTGCTGGCCGCTCTCGCGCTCGAGGAGACCGTCGACATCCGCGACGCGGTCCGGATGACCGGCTCGGCCGACGCGCTGCAGGCTGCGGTGTCCGCCGGCGAGGTGGAGTACCACGGTCCGCGCATCCGGGCCGCAGCGCCCGCGCGAGCCCTGGCCGCCTGGTGGCTCGCCAGCACCGGCGAGCGGGACCGGGTGCACCGCATCCTCGGGGAGAGTCGGGACCACTGCGCCGCGATCCACCGGGCCTCGGTGGGTGACGACGTGTCGGCCGCCGACCTGGTCCGCTCTGCCGAGGTGCTCTACCGGCACAGCCGACAAGGTCACGCGGCGATCGCGCTCGATCTGCTCGACTGGGTGCTTCCGGCCAGCGGGTTCCCGCTCGCCGAACAGCTGATGGCAGACGGGTACGTCAACGCGGTCCGGGCGATCATCGAGGCATCCGAGGCGAGTGCCGACGGCTTGAAGCAGGCCCAGCTGCATGCCCTGCACAGCCAGGTGGCGGTGTTGACCGGTTACGTCCGCGAACCGCTGCCGCTCGCCGACCTCGAGCGACGCCCGGCGGCGGTGACGCCGGGGTGGGCGCAAACAGTTCTGGGGGTGGTCCGATCACTGCTGCATCGAGAGGACCTCGACGCCGCCGACCGCCTACTGACTGCGATCCTGCCGGCGATGACCGAGGCCCCGGCGGACTGCCGGGCACTGGACCGCTTCGTTCGTGCGGAGCTGGCGTTCCACCGGCACGAGGACCGGGCGGCCGCAGAGTTCGCCCGGGCCGCCGAGGAGTGGCTGGCCGCCTACGACGGCCACGACGCGATCGGCACCTCGGTCATGGTCTTCTATCTCCTGGCGGTGGGGAACCCACAGCTCGCCGGCGCGGTCCTGAACCGGACACGGCCCGCCGACTCCGCCGGCTCGTTGAACCGAGCGGCGCACGTGGTGAGCCGACTGCAGACCGAGGTGGCGCTCGGGCACTACGTCGCCGCTGACGGCCTGATCGGCGAGATGGACCGCACGCTGCCGTTCAGCGGCGGCGGCACCCACACCCTGGCTCCGGTGATCGCCACGGGGGCAGCCCGCGGACCGGCGCGGTGGCGCGATCGGATCGAGTGGCGGCTCGATCATCCTGATGTCGTCAGCCAGCCGCCGCAGGCGCGCAGTGAGATCGCGGCGACCAGTGGCACGCGCTGCCTGGTCGAGGGCGAGTACGAGCGGGCAGTCGTGCTGCTGGAGCAAGCGCTGGAGTCCCGGTCGGGACTGATCAGCGGAGCAACGGCCGTGTTGGCCAGCCTGCTCGAGGCGCGGCTGGCGGCCGGCTCCACCGCGGCAGAGAACCGGGCTGTCTGGTCGGAGCTGGGCAACTGGTGGCCCGACCGCCACGGCCCGCGGTACCCCGGTCTGGAAGCGAGGTGCCGGGCGCTGTGCGCCGAAGCCGGACAGCTGGACGCGGCCTTCGAGACGGCGGTCGCCAGCTGCGCCGAGGGCGACCCGTTCGACCTCGCTCGGACATCGCTCGCCTACGGGCGACGACTGCTGCTGCAGGGACGAGACGCCGAGAGCACTGTGCAGCTCGACCGGGCCGTGGCCATCTTCACCCATGAACGGCTGACCGGCTGGGTCGAGCACGTGCAGCGCCTGCCGTCGGCGCGCCACAGCGGCCTGAACGGCCATCGGCTCGGCCGCACCGAGCGGGAGGTCGTGGCCTTGGTGCTGCAGCGACGGACCAACGCCGAGATCGCCCGGACGCTCTTCATGTCGAAGCGCACGGTCGAGCTGCATCTGACCCGCATCTTCCGCAAGCTCGGCGTGGGTCGGAAGTCGGAGCTGATCGAGCTGGACAGCGTGCGGAGCCTGATCGTCCAGCCGAGCACGCCGAGCTCTGACGCCGGCACCGACCAGCGCTGACTTTCGGGCAGGTCGGGTCCGGTCGACCCGATCACGGAGCGGTCAGGATGGCGAGGACGACCTTTCTCAGGTCATGCCCCAGCGCTGCCGCCGTCGTCGTCGCCTGATGGGCCTGTTCCTCGCGCTCCCAGGCGGCGAAGGTGCTGATGGTGGCTCGCACGGCGATCGAGACCCGCGTGGCGGCATCCGGCTCGGTCGCGTCGGCGATCATCCACTGCATCCGGTCGAAGATCGCGTGCAGGGTGTCCATCGGTTGCTCGTGCGGGTACTCGTCGAGCAGCTGCCGCATGTGCGAGGCCACCTGCACCGGGTAGGAGCGCAGCGCCTCCTCGTTGAGACGCGCCCAGTAGCTCGGGCTGCGGCTGCCGATGTAGTCGGCCAGCGGACTCAGGTAGATGTCGACGAGCTCGGCCAGCGTCCACGTCTGGTCGGTCCCGAGCATCTCCTGGCGACGCCGGTTCACCACGCCGCTGCCCCGGATCCACACCGCGTCGAACAGCTTCTTGCGGCTGCCGAAGTGGTAGGTGATCGCGGAGTTGTGACGCTGACCTGCCGCCATGATGATCGCCCGCGAGGACGCCGCCTCTGCTCCACGTTCGGCGACCAGCCGCTCAGCGGAGTCCATCAGCCGCTCGCGGACGCCGACCTCTCGGGCGCCGTCGGGGGGCGGGCCAGCCGCCGGGTCGTCGAGCTGGCCGCGTCCCGTGGACGAGGCTCGCGGCGACCGTGGTGAGGCGATGGTGACTCCGTTTCGCAGGATGACGGGCAGGTACGACGGCGTTCTGATCCGGACCAGTATCGACCGACGGACCAGGTGAAGGGAACTCCGGTGATCGGCTGTCGACTCCTCGACCACTGAGCTGCTTGCCGACCCGGTCCAGGACGAACAGCGGTCGACGCTACGGATCCCCGAGGAGCTCAGTCAGCTGGGGCGGACAGCCAGCTCGAGCACCTCGACGCCAGGGAGGGACGCAACGTCGGCGCCTCTGACGGCGATCTTGCTCCGGCGCAGTCCGCTGCCGATCACCAGCCACGGCTGGGCGATCACCGCGGCATCGACCAGAACCGGCCAGCCGTCCGGGAGCCCGATCGCGGTGATGCCGCCGAACTCCATGCTGGTCTGCGACACCGCGTCGTCCATCGCGGCGAACGAGATCTTGCGGAGCCCCAGGTGCTTGCGCACCGTCTTGTTGACGTCGGCTCGGTCGGTCGCCAGCACCAGGCATGCCGCCACCGTCGTGGTGTCGCCCCGACGGCCGGCCACCACCACGCAGTTGGCCGACTGCTCCAGCTCGACGGCGTACGCCGCACAGAATGCGGCGGTGTCGGCGAGCGCGCCATCGATCTCGGCCACGTAGGGTCGGACAGCGTCCAGGCCGTCCAAGGCGGCGGACACGGGAGTGGCCAGCAGGTCGGGTCGGTCCGCGGCCGGCAGCCAGGTGAGGCTGCCGAGGTCAGGTACGGTCACCCGGCCGACCTTAGTGACGTACGCCGAGATCACCAGCAGGCGGCGATCACGAACATCATCACGCAGATGCCGGTGGGCACCAGCATCAGTAACCAGCCCCCCGGGTCGGCTGAGGCCACCCGCTGCCGCTCCGAGGCTGCGGTAGGCGATGGTGTGGAGACGCGGAGGACGTCGGCCATGTGAACCTCTGGTGGGAGGACGGGACGCTGCTGACGCTAGCGAGAGCTCGTTCTTCCCGGCCAGATACCGGATCGGATTTGCGGATCTGGCGTACGAACTGCGGATCCGAGCGGATGGAGCTCACCGCAGCGGGTCTCCGCCGACGCACTCATCCGGAGCGGCGATCACGTCGTGCAGAGGGGTGCGGCACGATGGGTCGATGTCGCGGAACGGGTCGAGCGGCCTGCAGGCGGTGCAGAACGCTGACGACCCGCGGCTCGCCGACTACGTGCGTCTACGCGAGACGTCGCTGCGCCGGCACCTGGAGTCCGAGCACGGCCTGTTCATCGCCGAGGGAGCGAAGGTCATCCGGCGAGCCGTGGAGGCGGGCTACCGGCCGCGGTCGTTCCTGCTGGCGGAGCGCTGGCTGCCGGGGTTGGCCGACGTTCTCGAGCGCTGGCCGCAGGTGCCGGTCTACCTGGTGGACGAGGCACTTGCGGAGAAGGTGACCGGATTCCACGTCCACCGCGGCGCCCTCGCCTCGTTGCACCGGGAGGTCCGGTACACCGTCGCGGCGCTGCTGTCCGGAGCCGAGCGGCTGGTGGTGCTCGAGGACGTCGTCGACCACACCAACGTGGGAGCCGTGCTGCGCAATGCCGCAGGCCTCGGTTGGGACGGGGCGCTGTTGGCCCCGCGGGCGGCCGACCCGCTCTATCGTCGGGCGATCAAGGTGAGCATGGGGGCGGTCTTCAGCCTGCCATGGGCTCGACTGACCGACTGGATGGGCGCGCCCGATCTGCTGCGCGCCCATGGCTTCACGACGGTGGCGCTGACTCTGACTCCGGATGCCCTCGACCTGGCGTCCGTCGCTGCCGAGCGGCGTCCGCGGGAGAGGATCGCCATCCTGCTCGGCACCGAGGGTGCCGGGTTGTCGGCGCACTGGACGAGCGGTGCGGACATCCGGGCACGGATTCCCATGCAAGCAGGGATCGACTCGTTGAACGTCGCCTCGGCGTCAGCCATCGCCTGCTACGTGCTGGCCACGTCCTCGGCCTCGTCCAGCCGGGGCGAGACCGGCCAGTCGGCGGGATAGCGGTCGGCCAGCTCCTCGTGCTGGGAGTACAGCTTCTTGCGCGACCGACCAGGCAGCCGGTCGCCGAACACCGTCCCGTTCAGGTGGTCGGTCTCATGCTGCAGGCAGCGGGCCAGCAGGCCGGTCCCGACGACCTCGACCTCGTCGCCGTACGCGTCGACCCCGCGGCAGACGGCGTGATCGGGTCGGGCCAGCTCCTGATAGGCGCCGGGTAGCGACAGACAGCCCTCGTCGGCCTTGTCGAGCCGCCGGTCCTTGCCCTCCGGAAGGGTGACCACCGGGTTGCAGATCACCCCGACGTGTCGCTGGTGGTCGTCGTCGGGGCAGTCGTAGACGAAGACGGCGAGGTCGACGCCGACCTGGTTCGCGGCAAGCCCGACGCCCTCAGCGGCCTCCATGGTGGCGAACATGTCCTGGACCAGCTGGTGCAGGTTGTCATCGAAGACGGTGACCGGGCGCGTCTTGGCGTGCAGGACGGGGGTGCCCCAGCGGGTGATGGGCAGCACCGTGCCGCCGGACCGCAGCTCGGTGAGCATCACGCCTGCGCCCCTTGGGCTCCGTCCTGGCCGTCGGCGGGATCCTGGTCGTGGACCAGCACCACGCAGGTCGGCGTCGGCAGCGCCAGCTCCGCGATGGGGCCGGCGGGTGGCGCCGGTGAGACCTCGAACAGGGTGATCGTGTCGCTGCGTTCGTTGGACACCCAGAGCAGCCCACCGTCCAGCGTGATGTCGCGCGGCCAGGCGCCTCCGCAGTCGAACTCCGCCACGGCGATCAGCTCACTGACTGCGGGATCCAGGTCGAACACGCCGATGGTGTCCACACCCCGGTTCGCCACGTAGATCCGGGTCCCGCCGGCGGCGACGCCGGACGGATGGACGAGTCCGGATCTGGTCGAGGTGGGGACGATCTGGGCCTGGCGCCAACCGTCGTCGTCCCGGGCGCCGAGCCACAGCTCGCCGCTCAGCTCGCAGGTGACGATCAGGTGGTCCTCGACGACGACGAGGTGGCGGGGCCCCGAGCCGGCGGGCAGCCGGATCGGGTCGCCGGCGGAGATCAGTGCGCCGCTGTGGTCGAGCCGGAGCCGGTAGATCTGGTCGCTCCCCAGGTCGCAGGCCAGCACCTCGTCGCCGACGAAGACCGCCTGGTGGGCGTGCGGGCCCTCCTGCCGCTCCGTGACCGGGCCGGTGCCTGAGAACTGAGACGAGTCGACGACATCGGACAGAGTGCCATCGGGGGAGATCGCGATAACCGACAGCAGACCGGAGCGGTAGCTCGCGACGATCGCGAACCGGCCGTCCGGCGTCACCGCGGCGTGGCAGGCGCCGTTCCCGGCCGTCTCGACGGTGGACAGCAGCGTCAGTGCACCGTCGTCGTCCCAGCGCAGGCTGCTGAGGGTGCCGGGCTCGCTCTCCCCGGTCACCAGCAGCACCGGGAGGGTGGGATGGCGCGTCAGCCAGGTGGGGGAGATGAGCTCCATGGTGGAGACCGGCTCGAGCCGAACGCGCTTGGCGGAGCGCTCGTTGAGCAACGAGGTGACGCCGACCGCGTGGCCGTCAGTCTCTGCGGTGTAGCCGCCGACGAACACATGACGAAGAGCCGTTGTGGGGGACACGCCGTCTTGGATATCACACGGCACTCCAGCCGACCCGCACAGTGGGCAGGTGGACCCGACCACCGAGGACGACCTGCCTCCAGCGCTGCGGCAGACTCTCGACGCCTACGTCGACCACCTGGCCCGGGACCGGGATCTGTCGGCGCACACCGTGCGGGCCTACCGGGGCGACCTGCTGGACCTGCTGGGCCACCTGCAGCGGCTCGGTGTCCATGATCTTTCCGGCCTGTCGGTCCGATCGCTGCGCTCCTGGCTGGCCAACCAGCAGACTCGTGGCCGGTCCCGCGGCACACTGCAACGACGAACCGCAGCGGTGCGGGTGTTCGGGCGGTGGGCGGTGCAGACGGGCCGGCTGGAGCGCGACCCGGCCGCGGCGCTGCGCTCACCCCGGCGGGTTCGGACGCTGCCGCCCAGCCTGGAGAGTGCCGACGCGGCGGCGATGCTGGCCGAGGCGCTGACGGTGGCCGCCGAAGCGGGGACGCCGACCGCGGTGCGTGACGTGGCGATGCTCGAGCTGCTGTACGCCACCGGCATCCGGGTGTCAGAGCTGTGCGGGCTCGACCTCGGGGACCTCGACGACAGCCGACAGACCCTCCGGGTGCTCGGCAAGGGCAACAAGCAGCGGACTGTCCCCTACGGATGGCCGGCGGCGCGCGCCCTGGAGGCCTGGCTGGCCGTCCGCATGGAGGTGGCAGGACCGGAGGCGGGTGAAGCTGTCTTCGTCGGGGACCGCGGCAACCGGATCGACCAGCGGGTGGTGCGCCGCATCGTGCACCGGGCGCTGCGGGTCGTCGACGGGGCTCCCGACCTCGGCCCGCACGGGCTGCGGCATGCGATGGCGACCCATCTGCTGGAGGGGGGAGCCGACCTGCGCAGCGTCCAGGAGCTGCTCGGTCACGCGTCGCTGGCCACGACGCAGATCTACACCCATGTCTCCGACGCCCGCCTGCGGGCGGCGTTCGAGCAGGCGCATCCGCGAGCCTGACGGCGGATCAGGTCAGCCGTGGGCGTCCCGGTCGCGCTTGTGCTCGACGAGATCGTCGGCGACCTGACCGGACCGTCCGGTGAGGAGATCGACCTGTTCGCGCAGACGCTCGAGCCGTTGCAGCAGAGCGGTGTCCCGTAGGTCGAAGTCGTCGAGCCTCTGGTTGAACCGTCGCTGGGACTCCTGGAACCGTCGGTCGGACTCGTCGAGTCTCTGGTCGAACAGTCGCTGGGACTCCTGTAGCTCTCGGTCGGACTCATCGAGCCTCTGGTCGAACAGTCGCTGGGACTCCTTGAACCGTCGGTCGGACTCCTCGGACCGTTCGTAGAACTGCTGGTCGAGAACATCGAGGCGGTCGACGAACCGTGCGTGGCGTTCGTCGAACACCCGCAATCGTGCTTCGAACTCCAAGTCATCCACGCCGCAGACCCCTCTCCACAGGTCGACGAGACTACCGCTCAGAACATGCTCATCGGGTTGGCCAGCCGGCCGCCGACCCACAGCATCAGGTGCAGGTGGCAGCCGGTGGAGTAGCCGGTGCTGCCGACGAATCCGAGCAGCTGGCCGCGCTCGACCACCGTTCCGGCAGCGACGACATACCGCGTCGCGTGGTTGTAGCCCGTCCGCACCGTGCGGCCGTCGATCTCGTGGTCGAGCATCAGCCGCTTCCCATAGCCGACGTTGGAGGAGACGCTCGCCACCCGACCTGCGGCGGGTGCACGGATCGGGGTGCCGCAGGCGGCGCCGAAGTCGGTTCCGTCGTGCAGCTTCCAGACGTGCAGCACCGGGTGGAACCGCATCCCGAACGGCGAGGTGATGCCACCCGGAACCGGGCGGGCGAACCCGCCTCGACCCGCCGGGATGGCGGCGAACGTGCTGACCTGGTGCTCGGCGACGCGGGCCTCGGCGGTCCGCTGGGCCGCGCGGCGCTGCGCCACCGGACGCTGGTCGGCGGGCTGCAGCCGCAGCACCGAATCACCGGCGCCGACCAGCAGCAGCGGGTTGAGGTAGTCGTCGCCGTGCTTCAGTCCCCAGTGCAGGCAGCGGCTGCTGCAATGACCGCCGGTGCCGATCCGCCCGATCACGTTCCCTGCCTTCACCTCGTCGCCGACCGCGGCCAGCGGCTCGACCGGCTCGTACGTCGTCCGGACCCCCCCGTGGTCGACGACCACCACGCCACGCCCGGCCAGCCGTCCGGCGTAGGTCACCCTGCCGGCCGCGGCGGCGAGCACGGCGGCACCCCGATGCCCCGCCAGGTCGACACCGCGATGACCCGCGTTCCACCGCTGCGCCGGCGGGTCGTAGCCCTCGATCACCCGGACCGTGCCGGTGAGCGGCCATCGTCCCTCACTCGGTATCAGGTCCGCGGCCGCGTGCGCGGGACCCCAGGCGCTCAGCAGGGCGGTCAGCCCCAGCACGCACAGCAGCAGTCGTTGCCAGCTGATGCCTGAATGTCGCCATTTCACATCTGCACACTGCGTACGTCGGGCCGATCTCGTCCGGGGTCGTCAGCGATCTGTGGACGGCGCTCGAGGTGAGCTCCGGCCTGTGGATGACGCGAACGACGACCGCGAAGGATCGGCTAGACTGACCGGGCAGCTCCGCCATCGGGGCTGACTTCGCATGTCCACCCACCGGACACTTGGTCCGGGTGCCCTGGCACGGTCTCGCTCCGGCGAGAGCTGCGGCGCGTGGGCATCAGGCGGTGCCGAGCGGTTCGGCGCCGAGCAACCGTACGCCGGCACGACGTGCCGGTAAGGAAAGGAATGCGGCCATGGCCGTCGTCACCACCCGCCAGCTGCTCGAGAGCGGCGTCCACTTCGGGCACCAGACCCGTCGTTGGAACCCGAAGATGAAGAGGTTCATCTTCACCGAGCGCAACGGCATCTACATCATCGACCTGCAGCAGTCGCTCACCTACATCGACAGCGCCTACGCGTTCGTCAAGGACGTCGTCGGTCGCGGTGGCCAGGTGATGTTCATCGGCACCAAGAAGCAGGCGCAGGAGTCCATCGCCGAGCAGGCGACGCGCGTCGGGATGCCCTTCGTGAACCAGCGCTGGCTGGGCGGCATGCTCACCAACTTCGGCACCATCAGCAAGCGGATCCAGCGGCTCAAGGAGCTCGAGGGCACCGACTTCGACGACGTCGCCGCCTCCGGTCTGACCAAGAAGGAGCTGCTCGGTCTGCGCCGCGAGAAGGACAA
>DASQLI010000074.1:0-21508 GCA_035630075.1 Microlunatus sp. | reverse complement strand
TCTTGGTCCACCGGCGTCCGCGGCGCCTCAGCCACCCCCGGCTCTTCCTGGTCTGCTGCCACGACAGCGATCGTGTCAGTCATGGTCTGACTCCTCTCGGATCTCAGACCAGCCAGTTCCACCGTTTACCCGACAGTCCCGACGTACTGGTCGACCAACGCAGTCTGGTGGTCGGGTGTCCGGTCGTCGGGGTCGCCGTGGCAGTCGGCCCAGGCGGCGGCGATCAGCAGTCGGCGGCAGCCGGCGCGGCGTTCGGCGATCAGGTTGTCCGCAGCCAGGTGCAGCAGCGCGCTCGGTTCCCGGCACGACTCCTCCAACCACGACTCGAACATGCCCAGAGTCTAGTCGAACATGCGTTCGAACTCTAGTGAGCAGCCAAGATTTCCGTTGCAGTCTTGACAATCCCAGTGCTGTCGCCGGCATGCGCAGTTCGGCTTCGCCACCAGCTTCGGGCGAGGATCACGATCTCACCGGACGAGTCGTGCGTAGACGTCGCCTGAGCGGCCTGAGACTCGGACTTTGTCCAGCAGTCGCAGCAGCCCGGTGTCGTCGAGCCAGCGGTCACTGGCGAGCCGCATGGTCTCGATCGGGGAGTAGTTGTAGCTGTAGTCACCGAGCAGCCTGAGCCGGGCGAGCGCCTTCAGGGCATCGTCGTGCGCGGCCGGCAGGTACTCGAAGGAGAGCGCCGCCAGCGGCTGGGACAGTCCGGCGAGCACGGCGTCCTCCGAACCCTCCACGTCGATCTTGCAGAACGCCGGCTGCCCGTACCGGTCGATCAACGCGTCCAGGGTGGTCACCGGCACCGGCACCCCCACGTCCCACCGCACCCGCGCGAAACGGCGATCCGCCGCCACCTTGCGGATCCACTGCGGCGACACGGACGACACCGTGGGCGTCCGACTCGACACCGCGAGCGTCGCCGTCCCGGCCTCGGCGCCGACCGCCGCCGACACGATCTCGACCTTGTCGTCCCGGCCGAACAGCAGCCTCAGCAGCCGAAGACAGTCGGATTGCGGTTCGACCGCAATCACCCGCGCGTCGAGTCGTCGCCAGGACCTGACCCTGCTGCCGACATGGGCTCCCACGTCGAAGCCGAGGTCGCCAGAACCGAGGAACTGCGCGTAGAACCGCGCCATCCGTCGGTGCCGACCCGGGATCGCGTGGTAGATCACCAGCGAGCGCGCGATTCCGAGCGCTCGGGCCAGCGGCGCCAGCTGACTGGCCATGATCAGCAATCGACAGCCGTCGGCTGATCGAGCTCGTCGATGGTGGCCAGCGACGGTCCGCAGGCGTCGCGCAGCTCGGCGGCCACGATCTCTGCCTCGCCGAGCACGCGGGTGATGTTCCGCCAGCCCAGCTTGGCCAGGTCGTCCTCACTCCAGCCCTTGTCGGCCAAGGCGTCCATCAGGCGCGGATAGCCCGTCACGTCCTCCAGCCCCTGGGGCAGTGCGTCGACTCCGTCATAGTCGCCGCCCAGTCCGACGTGGTCGATGCCGGCCACCTCTCGTACGTGCTCGCAGTGAGCGACCACGTCGGCCAGGGTCGCGCTCGGCTTGCTGGCCAGGTAGGGCTGCACGAAGGCGTCCATCGCGGCAAGATCACGCACGTCGATGCCGGCTGCCCGGGCGTCGGTGTCCACCTCCAGCTGCCACAACCGCACGGCCGGCGACACGAACGCCGGCACGAACGTGATCATGCAGATCCCGCCGTTGTCGGGCAGCAGATTCAGCACATCATCCGGCACGTTCCGCGGATGATCACAGACCGCGCGGGCCGAAGAGTGCGAGAAGATCACCGGCGCCGCAGTGACCTCGACTGCATCGCGCATCGTGTCCGGCGAGACATGAGAGAGGTCGACCAGCATGCCGAGCCGGTTCATCTCCGCCACGACCTCCTTGCCGAACGCGGTCAGCCCGCCGTGCCGCGGCTCGTCCGTCGCCGAGTCGGCCCAGTCGGTGTTCTCGTTGTGGGTGAGCGTCAGGTAGCGGACTCCCAGCCGGTACAGGGATCGCAGGGTTCCCAGCGAGTTGTCGATGCTGTGTCCGCCCTCTGCTCCGAGCAGGCTGGCTATCGGTCCACCGTTCTGCGCGGTGAGCTGCAGACCCTCGGCCGAGGTGACCAGCGCGAGCGAGTGCGGATAATGACCGACCATCGTGTGCACGGCATCGATCTGCTCCAGGGTGGCCGTCACCGCGTCGGCGCCGCGGTACGAGCACGGGACGTACACCGACCAGAACTGTCCGGCGACGCCGCCCGCCCGCAGCCGTCCGAGGTCGGTGTGCATCTCCGGCTGAGGCGAGGCGATGTCGCGAGCCGCGAAGTCGTACCGCACCTTCCGCATCGCCCACGGGAGATCGTTGTGTCCGTCCACCACCGGCCTGATCGCCATGCGTCATCCTCCCAGGTGCACCGTTTCGCGCGCAGGAGGATGAACAGAACCTCTCATCAGGGACCAAGGTCCTGTTATGCCCGTGTGAGGCTGTCCTTACCTACGGGGTCGGCATTAGTTTCACACCATGGCTCCCCCACCTTCCCCCGGGGTCGATGGTCCTGCCTCCGACGCCCTGCTCTCAATCGGCAAGTTCTTCACGCGGTGGGAGGAGTCCGACGACGGGCGGGTGGCGTTCCGCCGAGGCGGTCGGGCCGGCGACATCTTCTATCGTGACCGTTGGAGTCACGACAAGGTGGTGCGGTCGACCCACGGCGTCAACTGCACCGGGTCGTGCTCCTGGAAGGTTTACGTCCGCGACGGCATCATCACCTGGGAGGCCCAGCAGACCGACTACCCGTCGGTGGGGCCGGATCGGCCGGAGTACGAGCCTCGCGGCTGCCCCCGCGGCGCCGCGTTCTCCTGGTACACCTACTCCCCCACCCGGGTCCGCTATCCGTACGTCCGCGGTGTGCTGCTGGAGATGTACCGCGAAGCAAAGGCCCGGTTGCAGGACCCGGTGCTCGCTTGGGGCGACATCGTCTCCGATCCTGAGCGACGGCGCCGCTATCACCGGGCGCGCGGCAAGGGCGGTCTCGTGCGCGCGTCCTGGGCCGAGGCGGTGGAGATCGCGGCCGCGGCCCACGTCTACACGATCAAGAGCTACGGACCGGACCGCTGCACCGGCTTCTCCCCGATTCCCGCGATGTCGATGGTGTCGCATTGCGTCGGCACCCGCTTCACCCAGCTCATCGGCGGGGTGATGACGTCCTTCTACGACTGGTACGCCGACCTCCCGGTGGCCAGCCCGCAGGTGTTCGGCGACCAGACCGACGTGCCGGAGTCCGGCGACTGGTGGGACGCGACGTACCTGATGATGTGGGGGTCCAACGTACCGGTGACCCGGACCCCGGACGCCCACTGGATGGCCGAGGTTCGCTACCGCGGCACCAAGGTGGTCACGGTCAGCCCGGACTACGCCGACAACACGAAGTTCGCTGACGAGTGGCTGCCCGCCCAGGCCGGCACCGACGCCGCCCTGGCCATGGCCATGGGCCAGGTGATCTTGAAGGAGTACTTCGTCGACCGGCGGGTGCCGTTCTTCGTCGACTACGTCCGGCAGTACACCGACCTGCCGTTCCTGGTCACGTTGACCGAGAACACCCAGCACGGCGGTCTGGTGCCCGGCAAGTTCCTGACGGCTGCTGATCTGGAGGGCCCTTCGACAGGCTCGGGGCACGGGGACTCGACAGGCTCAGAGCACGAGCAGACGCGTCCTGAGCCTGTCGAAGGGCCCGTTCCTCCGGAAGCGGCCTGGAAGACGGTGCTGATCGACGCGGCCACCGGGGAACCTGTGGTGCCCAACGGGTCGATGGGCTTCCGCTACGCCGAATCGGGCGAAGGAAAGTGGAATCTCGATCTCGACGGTGTCACCCCGGCGCTGTCATTGCGGGACGCCAAGGTCGCGGCCGAGTCGGCGGAGGTGCTGCTGCCCCACTTCTCCGATCCCCGCGGCGAGGGCGGGGTGCTGCGCCGCGGCGTGCCGGTCACCCGAGTCAACGGCCGACTGGTCACCACGGTGTTCGACCTGATGCTGGCCCAGTACGGAGTGGCCCGTCCCGATCTGCCGGGCAAGTGGCCGACCGGCCACGACGACGCCTCCAGTCCCTACACCCCGGCCTGGCAGGCAGAGATCACCAGCGTGCCGGCCGAGGCCTGCATCCGGATCGCCCGGGAGTTCGCCGACAACTCCGAGGAGTCGAAGGGCCGGTCCATGATCATCATGGGCGCCGGTATCTGCCAGTGGTTCCACGCCGACGCCACGTACCGCTCGATCTTGAGTCTGTTGATCTTGACCGGCGCGATGGGTCGCAACGGTGGCGGCTGGGCCCACTACGTGGGGCAGGAGAAGTGCCGGCCGATCACCGGCTGGATCTCGCTGGCCAACGGCCTGGACTGGTCGCGGCCGCCCCGGACCATGATCGGGACCGCTTTCTGGTACATGCACACCGACCAGTGGCGTTTCGACGGCTATCAGGCTGACGCTCTGGCCTCCCCGTTGGCCGAGGGCAACCTGTCGGGGATGCACACCGCCGACACCATCGCCCAGTCGGCCCGGCTCGGCTGGATGCCGTTCTATCCGCAGTTCGACGTGAACCCGCTCGATCTGGCCGACCAGGCCCAGGCGGCGGTGGACGCCGGCGAGGCCGAGACTCCGGCGGAGTACGTGGCCGAGCAGCTCAAGACGGGCACCATCAAGCCGTCGATCGCCGACGTCGATGCCCCGGAGAACTGGCCACGAACCTTGACTCTGTGGCGCTCGAACCTGATGGGCTCCTCGGCCAAGGGCAACGAGTACTTCCTGAAGTACCTGCTCGGCACCCACTCCAACGTGATGGCCACCGAGGGTGCCGAGAACGTTCGGCCGAAGGACGTCACTTGGCAGGAGGAGCCGCCGGAGGGCAAGCTCGACCTGCTGCTGTCGGCCGACTTCCGGATGACCTCGACCACGCTGCTGTCCGATATCGTCCTCCCGGCCGCCACCTGGTACGAGAAGTACGACCTGTCCTCCACCGACATGCACCCCTTCGTGCACGCCTTCACCCCGGCGATCGACCCGCCGTGGGAGGCGAAGAGCGACTTCGAGATGTTCCATGCCATCGCCCGCGAGCTGTCCAAGCAGGCCGAGACGCATCTCGGCACCCGGCACGACCTGGTCGCCGTGCCGCTGCAGCACGACACGCCGGGCGAGACCGCGCAGCCCGGCGGCGTGGTCCGGGACTGGGCCCGAGGGGATGTCGAGCCGATCCCCGGCAAGACCATGCCGGTGCTGGCCCTGGTGGAACGGGACTACACCGCGATCGCCGACAAGCTGGCCAGCATCGGTCCGCTGGCCGACAAGCTCGGCTTCACGGTCAAGAACGTCACCTTCCGACTGGAGGAGCAGACCGCCCGGCTGGCCCAGTCCGGCGGGGTGATGCCCAGCGGCCCGGCGGCCGGCCGGCCGGCGATCGACACCGACGTCAAGATGGCCGAGGCGATCTTGACCCTGTCCGGCACCACCAACGGCGAGCTCGCCACCCAGGGCTTCACGACCCTGGAGCGGCGGGTCGGCAAGCAGCTGCACGACCTGGCCGAGGGCTCGGAGGAGAAGCGGATCACCTTCGCCCAGACCCAACAGGCGCCGGTGCCGGTGATCACCTCGCCGGAGTGGTCGGGCTCGGAGACCGGCGGCCGCCGCTATGCGCCGTTCACCGTCAACGTGGAGCGGCTCAAGCCCTGGCACACCCTGACCGGCAGGATGCACTTCTTCCTCGATCACGACTGGATGCGTGATCTCGGGGAAGCACTGCCGACCTACCGGCCGCCACTGGACATGCACCGGCTGTTCGGCGAGCCGGAGCTGGGTCCGGACGGCTCCAAGCAGGTGGTCGTGCGGTACCTGACCCCACACTCGAAGTGGTCGATCCACTCCGAGTACCAGGACAACCTGTTCATGCTGTCGCTGTCCCGCGGTGGTCCCACGGTCTGGCTCAGTCCGGCCGACGCCGAGGCCATCGGGGTCGCCGACAACGACTGGATGGAGTGCCACAACGCCAACGGGGTGCTGGTCGGCCGCGCGATCGTGTCACACCGGATGCCGACCGGTGTGGTCTACGTGCACCACGCCCAGGAGCGCACCATCGACGTGCCGAAGTCGGAGCTCACCGGCCGGCGCGGCGGTATCCACAACTCCGTCACTCGACTGCTGGTCAAGCCCACGCACATGATCGGGGGGTACGCGCAGCTGTCGTACACGTTCAACTACCTCGGTCCGACCGGCAACCAGCGTGATCTCGTGGCGACCATCCGTCGTCGGTCACAGGAGGTGGAGTACTGATGCGTGTGATGGCCCAGATGGGCATGGTGATGAACCTGGACAAGTGCATCGGGTGCCATACCTGTTCGGTCACCTGCAAGCAGGCCTGGACGAACCGCTCCGGCACCGAGTACGTCTGGTTCAACAACGTGGAGACCCGGCCCGGTCAGGGGTATCCCCGTCGGTACGAGGACCAGGAGAAGTGGAAGGGCGGCTGGGTCCTCAACCGGCGCGGCCGGCTCAAGCTGCGGGCCGGCGGCCGGCTGAAGAAGCTGTTCGGCATCTTCGCCTCCCCCGTGCAACCGGAGCTCAAGGACTACTACGAGCCGTGGACGTACGACTACCAGACCCTGATCGACGCGCCGCTGGGTGACGACTTCCCGGTGGCGCGGCCGAAGTCCTTGATCACCGGTGAGGACACCAAGATCACCTGGTCGGCCAACTGGGATGACGACCTGGGTGGCGCCAGCGAGCTGGGTCACCTGGACCCGATCGTTGCGAAAGTCCGGCAAGAGTCGAACGACAACATCAAGTTCGAGTTCGAGAAGACGTTCATGTTCTACCTGCCGCGGATCTGTGAGCACTGCCTGAACCCGTCCTGCATGGCGTCCTGCCCGTCCGGGGCGATCTACAAGCGGTCCGAGGACGGCATCGTGCTGGTCGACCAGGACCGCTGCCGCGGTTGGCGACAGTGCATGACCGGCTGCCCGTACAAGAAGATCTACTTCAACCACAAGACCGGCAAGGCCGAGAAGTGCACCTTCTGCTACCCCCGCGTGGAGGTCGGGCTGCCGACCGTGTGCTCAGAGACCTGCGTCGGTCGGCTGCGCTACCTCGGACTGTTCCTGTACGACGCCGACGCCGTCACCGCGGCCGCCTCGACTCCGGACGAGAAGGCCCTCTATCAGGCTCAGCTGGACGTGATCTTGGACCCGAGCGATCCTGCGGTGATCAAGAACGCACGGGAGCAAGGGATCCCGGCCGACTGGCTGGACGCCGCCCGGCGCTCGCCGGTCTATGCGCTGGCCAAGAAGTACAAGGTGGCGCTGCCGCTGCATCCGGAGTACCGGACGATGCCGATGGTCTGGTACATCCCGCCGCTCTCCCCCGTCGTCGACCTGCTCCGCGACCAGGGCCACGACGCGGAGGACGCGGGCGTCCTTTTCGGGGCCATCCGCGAGCTGCGGATCCCGCTGGAGTACCTGGCCGAGCTGTTCACCGCCGGCGACACCACCGAGGTCGAGCGGGTGCTGACCACCCTGGCCGCGATGCGGGCCCACCTACGCAACGTCACGTTGGGTCGACCGGCCGACGAGTCGATCGCGGCCGCGGTGGGCATGACCAGCCAGGAGATGTACGAGATGTACCGGCTGCTGGCCATCGCCAAGTACGACGAGCGGTACGTCATCCCCAAGGCGCACGTGGAGCAGGCGCACGACCTGGAGGAGATGGGCTGCTCACTGGACTTCGACGGCGGACCGTACGAGAACCTGGGCGAGTCCGGACCGTTCGGCGAGGCCAGCGGCCGCCCGACCCCGGTGGCGGTGGAGACGTTCCAGGCGCTCAAGCAGCGGCAGACCTCCGACGCTCGTGCCTCTGACGAGACGCTGCGTGGCCGGGTGAACCTGCTCAACTGGGACGGCAACGGTGCGCCGGAGGGGTTGTTCCCGCCCGGCAGCGAGTCCCGTCCGCCGGAGAGACAGGGGCAGGCATGAGCCACCCCTCCCACGCCGACCGGGTTGTCTGGCAGGCCGGCTCCTTGGTGCTCGGCTACCCGGACCCCGGGCTGACCGGCCGCGCCGCCCTGATCCGGACCGCGCTGGCCGAGGCCGCACCGCACCGGCTGCCAGATTTCGTGCCGGTGCTGGACTCTTGGGCCACCACACCGGCGCAGACCATCCAGAACCACTACGTCGAGACCTTCGACCTGTCCCGCCGACACACGCTCTACCTGAGCTACTACACCGACGGCGACACCCGGCGGCGGGGCGAGACCCTGATGACGATCAAGCAGCGCTACCGCCGGTCGGGCTTCCTGGTCGACACCCATGGCGAGCTGCCCGACTACCTGCCACTGATCTTGGAGTACGCGGCCCGGGTCGACCCGGTCGACGGCGCTGCGCTGCTGCAGGAGTTCCGGCGCAGTCTCGAGCTGCTGCGGCTGGCGCTGGTCGATCGGCAAACCCCCTATGCGGGCGTGATCACCGCGGTCTGCGCCACGCTTCCGGGCGCGTCACCACGTGACCGGCAGGCCGTGATGGCGATGGCCGCCTCCGGACCGCCGACCGAGACCGTCGGCCTGGAGTCCGGTGACCCGAGGTTGCTGCCGCTTCGTCAGCTCGATCCGAGGACGGTGAGTGCCTGATGGACGTGCTGCTCTGGGGCGTCCTCCCCTACCTGATGCTGGCCATCCTGGTCGGCGGCACGATCTGGCGTTATCGCTATGACCAGTTCGGCTGGACCACCCGGTCGTCCCAGCTGTATGAGTCCCGGCTGCTGCGGATCGGCTCCCCGCTGTTCCACTTCGGCATCCTGGTGGTGATCGTCGGTCACATCGGTGGTCTGGTCATCCCCAAGAGCTGGACCGAAGCGGCCGGCGTGAGTGAAGAGCTGTACCACTTCGTGGCTCTGTCCTTGGGCACCATCGCCGGCGTCGCCACCCTGGCCGGCGTGGTCATCCTGATCTACCGACGGCGGACCACCGGCCCGGTGTTCATGGCCACCACTCGCAACGACAAGCTGATGTACGTGGTGCTGGTGGCCGCCATCGTCGCCGGCTTGGCCACGACGGTGCTCAGCGTCTTCGGTCCCCACTCGGACCAGACCTATCGCGACACCGTCTCGCCCTGGTTCCGCTCGGTGTTCATCCTGCAACCGGATGTCGCCTCGATGGCCGCCGCTTCGTTCGCCTTCAAGCTGCACACCCTGATCGGCATGCTGCTCTTCTGCCTGTGGCCCTTCACCCGACTCGTGCACGCCTTCACCGCGCCCTTGCACTACCTGTTCCGGCCCTACATCGTCTACCGCAGCCGCGACGATCAGAGCCGACCCGGCGCCACCCCGGGCCACCGTGGCTGGGACCCGGTCGGCACCCGTGACCGTACGCCAGGAGCACGCAAGTGACTCCTCCTTCCGAGAGGCTCCGCCCGTGACCACCGCCACTGCCGGCACCCCGACGCTGGAGAAGTCCGCGCAGACGCGCAACCTGATCCTGGCCCTACTGGCCTTCACGATCACCTTCTGGGCTTGGAACCTGATCGCACCGTTGGGCGTCCGCTACACCACCGAGCTGGGCCTGAGCGCCACCCAGAAGTCTGCCCTGGTGGCGATGCCGGTGCTGGTCGGCTCCGTCGGGCGGGTCCCGGTCGGCGCCCTGGCCGACCGCTACGGCGGCCGGGTGATGTTCACGATCATGCTGTTCGTCTCGATCATCCCGGTGCTCCTGGTCGCCCTGGCCGGAGCATTGCAGTCGTACGGGCTGCTGCTGGCATTCGGCTTCCTCCTCGGCGTGGCCGGCACCACGTTCGCGATCGGCATCCCCTTCGTCAACGCGTGGTACGAGAAGCCCCGACGCGGCTTCGCGACCGGGGTGTTCGGCATGGGGATGGGTGGCACCGCCCTGTCGGCCTTCTTCACCCCCCGGCTGGTGAACTCGGTCGGCTATGTCGCCACCCACGTGATCATCGCGATCGCGCTGGCCGTGGTCGGGGTCGTCGTCTGGTTGATGATGCGTGACTCCCCACTCTGGACACCGAACACCGACCCGGTGATGCCCAAGCTCGCCGCAGCGTCGAAACTCGCGGTGACCTGGAAGATGGCCTTCTTGTACGCCGTCACCTTCGGTGGCTTCGTCGCCTTCTCGACCTACCTGCCGACGTACCTCAAGGACGTCTACGACTTCGACCTGACGGCGGCCGGGACGCGGACCGCGGGCTTCGCGATCGCCGCGGTCGTCGCGCGGCCGATCGGCGGGACCATCTCGGACAAGGTGGGCCCACGGACGGTGATGATGGTCTCCCTGGCCGGCGCCGCCGTGATGGCGATCATCATCGCGCTGAAGCTGCCGCCGGAGATCCCGGCCGGCATCGCGTTCGTGCTGATGGCGGTCTTCCTCGGTCTAGGCACCGGCGCGACATTCGCCTGGGTGGCCCAGCTCGCCCCGCCGGAGAAGGTGGGCACCGTCACCGGGATCGTCGGCGCCGCCGGTGGTCTCGGCGGCTACTTCCCGCCGCTGGTGATGGGCGCGACCTACAACGAGGAGACCCACAGCTACACGATCGGCCTGGTCCTGCTCTGCATCACCGCGCTCGGCACGCTCGTCTTCACGATCTTCGGGTTCAAGAAGAGGCAACCGGCCGCCTGACTCAGACCTGCTGACCCACGTGAGTGGGATGGCGGCGGGCCTACCATCGTGGACGTGCGCACCGCGGCGCTCGTCCTCGTTCTCACCCTTCTCGTCCTGACCGGCTGCACCTGGTCGACGAGCGAGCCCGGCCTGCTTCGTGGCGGGGAGACCGCGGAAACCACCAGTCCCACGGCGCCACCGCCGACCAACCCCGCGCTGCCGGTGGCCGGTGAGACGACCTGGACCTCCGCCGAGGGCCAGCGGGTCACGGTTCGGATCGCCGTGCACGCGGTCCGCCGGGCGACGGGCATGACCGTGCTGGACTGGTCCATCACACCGCTGAGCGCCCCGGACCGACGGCCCGGCGACGAGGTGCCGCCCGGCTTCGATGTCGCCCTGGACCGGTCCACCGCCGGCGGCGTCAGCATGGTGCTGCTCGATCCGCGGACGCGCAAGGCGTACCGGCCGCTGAGTCACAAGAGCCGCAGCCAGGCGCACGGATGCCTCTGCACCCCGATCTGGGCGGTTCAGCCCACCCTGCGCCTCGGCGAGACACAGCTGCTGCAGGTCGCCTTCCCGCCGCTGCCGACGGGTCTGCGGTTCGTCGACGTCGCTGCTGCGACGCTGCCCCCGTTCAGCCACGTGCCCGTGAGCACCGCGGGGTGGGTGCCGACCGCCACCCACCCGGCCGACCTGGCCCGGCCGGCAGAGCCTGTCGCCCCGTTGACGGCCCCGCAGTTCTTCCAGACCGATGACGGCGAGGAGACGCGTCGCACGGCGACCCTGCGGGTGGACGAGGTACTGGCCGGCGACGGATCGACCACCGTGCGCTGGACGCTGCGGTCCATGAGTGGCCAGCGCGCGTTCCTGGTCGCGCCGCTCGGTCCACCACTGGTGGCGCGACCCCCCGCGGACCTGCCGGTGATCAGCACGAACGCGGCCAGCGGTCCGACCCTGGCGGCGCCGAGCGGCCGCCCGATGACGGCTCGCTGGATGACCGGTGACTACTCCAGCCGGCCGTTCCTGGAGTGCCTGTGCACCAACCTGGACATCTGGGCCATCGGTCTGCGGACCGCCGGCGGAACGGCCCAGCTGGTCACGACCTATCCGGCGCTACCGCGTGGCAGCGACCGGGTCGACATCATCCTCCCTGGCGTGGCGAACCTCACCGGTCTTCCCGTCTCGGCGGCACCGGATGGCGCCACTCGGGTCGGTCCCCCGGCCCGAGTGCAGGCGCAGGCGGCCTGGACGTACGACGCGAAGCGACCACCGCTCGGGTGGAGCAGCGACGAGTGGCCGACGCCGCTGCCTGATGCTGGCCAGCTGAGCGACTACCACCGGCGGGTCGATCGCCTGACGACCATCACCCGGTGACGAGCAACACCTCGTGACGGCGCTCATCTCCCCGAAGATTCTCATCCGCAACGACCCTCACTCGGCAACGATCAGGGCGAGCGTCCCGACGACCAGGCACACCGGCACCAGGATCAGGCCGAGAGCGGCGAACCGCAGCCAGGACACCCGCAGCCCTGCGGCTCGGCACCGGCCCGCCCACAACAGGGTGGCCAGGCTCGCCCAAGGCGTCACCAGCGGCCCAGCGTTCACGCCCACCAACAGCGCAGCCAGTCGGATGGAAGCGTCCAGCACGGACGGCTCGATCGCCAGGTAAGCAGGCAGGTTGTTGAGCAGGTTGGCGGCCAGGGCCGACACCGCGGCGAGTCGAAGGAGGTCGGTCCAACCGGTGCCTCGACCGACCAGGTCGTTCACCATCGAAGTCAGGCCGTACGCGTGAGCGATCTCGACCAGGACGAACAGGACCCCTACGCCGAGCACCAGCGCCCACGGCAGCAGTCGCCAGCCGACCAGCCGTGGGTGCCGCAGCAGGCAGGCGACCACCAGGACGGCTGCGCCGACCAGGGCGGCGACAGTGACGTTCACCCCGAAGGCGAACGCCGGCCCCAAGCCGGCGCACACCACCCCCGCGGTCACCAGCAGCACCCGATCCTCGACCCGGAACGGCCGGGGCACCTCGTAGCGACCGGAAAGTCGCCGGCGGAACACCACCGCGAGGAGGATGACTGTCACCACCCAGATCGCCAGGGCCGGTGCCCACATCAGCGCGGAGAAGGGCACTCCGGCCGGCCGGAGCCGGGCGTCGGCCAGCAGGTTCGTCAGATTCGACACGGGCAGGATCAAGGAGGCGGTGTTGGCCAACCAGACCGCCGTGAAGGCGAACAGCTCCTGGCTGAGCCGGAGCCGTCGAGCCAGGACCAGCACCACGGGTGTGATCAACACGGCGGTCGTGTCCAGTGACAAGACGGCTGTCGTCGCCGTGGCCACCGCCACGACCAGCAGCCACAGCCCGAGAACCGAGCCCCTACCCACGACGGCGGCCCAGCGGGCGATCACCGCGAACAGTCCGATCCGGTCGGCGAGCTCCGCCACTACCGTGATCGCCATCAGGAACACCAGGATCGGTCCGACCCGTAGGGCGAGGTCGCCGAAGGCCGTCAGGTGCACTCGCCGACCGTAGTCCGATGGCACCGGTCGGAACCTGCGACCTCCGCGGCCGAGGTTGTCCGTGGCGTCACCTGCATCTGCCGGTGCTCCAGCGCAGGCCAGAGCGAGACGTGCTCCGGATCACAGGACTAAGAGTTGACCTGACCATAAGTCGCAGCGTAATCTCGGGACCACTCGGACTTATTGTCGTCTCTACCAAAAGGTCGCGACCATGCAGGAACAGGGCATCGAGCTCGCCGTGTCGACGGTGGTCTTCGCTCTGCGTCCGCACCCCGAGACGGGTGAGCAGACGCTTTGGCTGCCGCTCGTCCGGCGCATCCGACAGCCGCACGAGGGTCGCTGGGCACTGCCGGGCGGACCGCTCCAGCCCGACGAGGACCTGGCCGCCAGCGCTCGTCGCACCCTGGAACGGACCACCGGACTCACCTCGCAGTACCTCGAGCAGCTCTACTCGTTCGGCGAGCCCGATCGCTCCCCGCAACGAGTCGTCTCGATCGTCTACTGGGCGCTGGTCCGCTCCGACGAGGCCGCGCTGACCGTGGACGGTGACAACGTCGAGTGGTTCGTGGCCGACGAGGTGCCGCAGCTGGCCTTCGACCACAACGCGATCGTCCAGTACGCACTCAACCGGCTCCGGGCCAAGATCACCTACTCCCCGATCGCCCGGTTCTTCCTCAGTCCCGAGTTCACCCTCGCCGAGCTCCGCGCAGTCCACGAAGCCGTGCTGCGCAAGAAGATCGACCCCGCCAACTTCCGCCGTCAGGCCCTGGCCACCAAGACGTTGGTGCCGACCGGCACCCAGCTGACGGGCACCAGCCATCGCCCCCCGGCCGTCTACCGATTCCAGCTCGATCCCGCTGACAGGAGCCCAAGATGACCCAGACGCTCACGATCTCAGTCAACGACGTCATCACCGCCGCGCCAAGCAGCAGCTGCGACGCCGATCTGGCCCGCGGACCGTGGGACTTCGATCTCGCTCCCGGCTACGGCCCCGGTGCCTCCGAGCTGGACGCGATACCCACGCCGGTCACCAGGCCCGGGCAGCTGCCGGCGGCCTACCAGCGGATGAGCGACGACGAGCTGCACGCCCGGATCCGTACGGCCAAGGAGAAGCTCGGCAGCGATCTGGTGATCTTGGGCCACTTCTACCAGCGGGACGAGGTGGTCCAGTACGCCGACTTCGTCGGTGACTCCTTCCAGCTGGCCAATGCGGCGCTGACGCGGCCGGAGGCCAGCACGATCGTGTTCTGCGGCGTCCACTTCATGGCCGAGACGGCCGACATCCTGGCTCGTCCCGATCAGCACGTGATCCTGCCCAACCTCGCGGCTGGCTGCTCGATGGCCGACATGGCCGACGAGGACTCGGTCGAGGCCGCCTGGGAGGAGCTGATGGAGATCTACGCCGACGAGGCCGATGCCGATGGCCGAGCTCCGATCATCCCGGTGACCTACATGAACTCCTCCGCCGCCCTGAAAGCGTTCTGCGGCCGGCACGGCGGAATCGTCTGCACCTCCTCCAACGCCGCGACCGTGCTCGACTGGGCCTTCGAGCGTGGCCGGCGGGTGCTGTTCTTCCCCGACCAGCACCTCGGTCGCAACACGGCCAAGGCGATGGGCATACCGCTGGCAGCGATGCCGATGTGGAACCCGCGCAAGGCACTTGGCGGCAACACCGAGGCCGAGCTGCAGGGTGCGAAGGTGATCTTGTGGCACGGATTCTGCTCGGTGCACAAGCGGTTCAGCGTCGCCCAGATCGAGCAGGCCCGCGCCGAGCACCCCGGCTGCAAGATCATCGTGCACCCGGAGTGCCCGATGCCGGTGGTCGACGCCGCCGACGCCTCTGGGTCGACGGACGCGATCCGCAAGTTCGTCGCGGCGGCCGACCCGGGTGACGTCATCGCCATCGGCACCGAGGTCAATCTGGTCAACCGACTGGCAGCCGAGAACCCGGACAAGACGATCTTCTGCCTGGACCCGGTCATCTGCCCGTGCTCGACGATGTACCGCATCCATCCCGGCTACCTGGCCTGGGTGCTGGACGGGCTGGTCGACGGCGAGGTTCGCAACGAGATCGTGGTGGCCGACGAGGTGGCCGGCGACGCCAAGGTGGCGCTGGAGCGGATGCTCGCCGCCCTGCCCCGCTGACCAGGAACCGTGTGCAGAGAGGACAGCACCATGCGTGTCATCATCATCGGCTCCGGCGTGGCCGGACTGAGTGCCGCTCTTGATCTTGTTGCGTCGGGACACGACGTCTCGGTGATCACCAAGGCGGACGCCTCGGAGAGCAACACCCGCTACGCCCAGGGCGGTGTAGCGGTCGTCAGCGCGCCGGAGGACGAGCCGTCCAGCCACGTCGCCGACACGCTGGTCGCCGGGGCCGGGCTGAGCGACGAGGCCGCCGCCACCGTGCTCTGCGAGGGCGGACCCGCCGCCGTACGTGGGCTCGCCGCTCGAGGCGTCGCCTTCGACCGGACCGCCGACGGTCAGCTGGCCCTGGGTCTGGAAGCAGCCCACGCGCATCCCCGGATCCTGCACGTGGACGGGGACGCCACCGGCGCGGCCATCTCCGCAGCCTTGCTGCAACGGGTGGGCGAGGCGGGCATCAGGACGGTGACCCGGACGACGGTGCTCGACCTGATCATGGACGGCGGCTGGGCCGTCGGCGTACGGCTGCTGGACGGCACCGAGATGACCGCCGACGCGGTGATCGTGGCCACCGGCGGTGCCGGCCAGCTCTACCGGCACTCCACCAACCCCGAGGTGGCGACCGGCGACGGGGTCGCGCTGGCGCTGCGGGCCGGCGCGGCGGTGGCGGACCTGGAGTTCTACCAGTTCCACCCCACCTCGCTGGCGGCACCGGGCAACTTCTTGATCTCCGAAGCGGTACGCGGCGAGGGTGCGACCTTGATCGACGACGGTGGTGACCGGTTCATGCGCCGGATCCATCCGGCCGCCGAGCTGGCTCCGCGCGACGTGGTCGCCCGCGGCATCGCGACCCAGATGTCCCGCCAGCACGGCAACCCGGTGCGACTGGACGCGACCGCTCTCGGCGCGGAGTTCCTGGCCCGGCGGTTCCCGACGATCGACGCGGCCTGCCGGACCCGCGGCTTCGCCTGGGACCGTGTTGCGATCCCGGTCACACCTGCGGCGCATTACTGGATGGGCGGCATCCGCACGGACACCTGGGGCCGGACCTCGGTCCCGGGCCTGTACGCGGTCGGCGAGGTGGCCTGCACGGGCTTGCACGGAGCCAACCGGCTCGCCTCCAACTCCCTACTCGAGGGCCTGGTCTACGCCGGCCGAGTCGCCGACGCAGTGGCCGCCGACTTGTCAGACTCCGTGGCTGCCATGGCGACCGCAGAATCTGACAACTCGGGAGAGTGGGCGACGCCGATCGCCACGGACCTCAGCGATGCGGAGGGGGCGGAGGCGTACAACCGCAGCGACCTGCAGGAGCTGATGTGGAGCGCCGTCGGACTGAGCCGGACCGAGGCCGGACTGCGTGACGCGCTGACGACCCTGCGCGGCTGGCGGACCCCAGAGGTCACCGACGCCAAGGGAAGCGAGGACGCGAACCTGCTGCTCGTGGCCCGGGCCGTCACGGTCAGCGCCCTGCGGCGTACGGAGTCCCGCGGCGGCCACTTCCGTGCCGACTTCCCCACCACCGACCCGGCTCAGGCCGTCCACTCCGGCCTGGTCCTCGCCCCGACCCGATGACCGATCTGCTCGGATCCAGGACAGGAGCACCCAGATGAGCCTGCAGCGCAACCAGATCGAGTCCGTCGTCGCGATGGCGCTGGCCGAGGACGCGCCGTTCGGTGACGTCACCAGTCAGACCTTCATCCCGGCGGCCACCACCGCCGCGGCCGAGCTGGTGGCCCGGGAACCGGGCCTGCTCGCAGGCGCCGAGGTCTTCGAGGTGGCGATGACCGCCCTCGACGACTGCGTCAAGGTCACTCTGCTGGCCGCCGACGGTGACCGGTTCGAGGCCGGCCAGCCGCTCGCCCGGGTCGAGGGACCGGCCCGGGCGATCCTGCAGGCGGAGCGCGTCGCCCTCAACCTCGTACAGCGGATGTGCGGCATCGCCACCCTCACCGCTCGGTACGTGGCCGCGGTCGCCGACACGAAGGCTCGCGTCGTCGACACCCGCAAGACCACTCCTGGCCTACGCGCCCTCGAACGTCATGCCGTCCGCTGCGGCGGTGCACACAACCACCGCTACTCACTGTCGGATGCCGTGATGGCCAAGGACAACCATCTCGCCGTCGTCGACGACATCGGCGCCGCCATCCGCCGGGCACGCGCCGAGCTGCCGCACACCCTGCACCTCGAGGTGGAGATCGACCGACTCGACCAGCTCGACGCCGTCCTCGCCGGTGGTCCGGACACGATCATGCTCGACAACTTCTCCCTCGATGATCTTGTCGAGGGCGTACGCCGGATCGACGGCCGAGCGATCGTCGAGGCGTCCGGCGGCATCACCCTGGACACCATCAACGCCGTGGCCCGCACCGGGGTCGATGTGATCAGTGTCGGCGCCCTGACCCACAGCGTCCGCGCCCTCGACCTCGGCCTGGACGTCGTCGTCGGGACACGCCGATGACCTATCTCGACGCGGCGGCCACCACCCCTGTACGTCGGCAGGTGCTGGAGGCGATGTGGCCCTACCTGACCACGACCTTCGGCAACCCGGCCAGCAACCACGAGGTGGGTGAGGCCGCCGGTCGTGGGCTCGACGCCGCCCGCACGTCCGTCGCCCAGATCCTCGGTGCCCGGCCGGCGGAGATCGCCTTCACCTCCGGCGGCACCGAGGGCGCGAACACGGCGATCAAGGGCATCGCCCTCGCGGCTCCGCGCGGCCGGCACGTGATCATCTCGGCGATCGAGCACCCCGCCGTGCTGGAGTCGGCACGGTGGCTGGGAAAGCTGGGCTACGAGGTCACCGAGCTCGGAGTGGGTCCCGATGGTCTGGTCTCGCCTGACACGCTGAGAGCCGCACTGCGCCCCGACACCACGCTGGTCAGCATCCAGTACGCGAACAACGAGGTGGGCACCATCCAGCCGATCGCCGAGCTGACGGCGATCACCCGCCCGTACGGCGTCCCGTTCCACACCGACGCCGTCCAGGCCGCCGGCTGGCTGGATCTCGACGTCGACCGGCTCGGTGTGACGGCGCTCAGCCTCTCCGGCCACAAGGTCGGCGCTCCCAAGGGCGTCGGCGTCCTCTACGTGCGCCGGCGAACACCCATCGAGCCGTTGATCCACGGCGGCGGCCAGCAACGCGGCCTGCGATCGGGGACCGAGGACGTGGCCGGCGCGGTCGGGATGGCCACCGCCCTCCGGCTGGCTCGCACCGCAGCAGCGGCCGCCGCCGTCACGGCACGACGCGACCGCTTCATCGCCCGCGTCGAGGCGGAGCTGCCCGCCCGGCTGACCGGTCACCGTACGAAGCGTCTTCCCGGGCACGCCTCCTTCGTGCTCTCCGGGATCAGCGGCGAATCGGTGCTGCTCGACCTGGAACGGCACGGCGTGATCTGCTCCAGCGGCTCCGCCTGCTCCGCCGGCAGTGACGAGCCCTCTCATGTCCTCACCGCGACGGGCATCCCGGCCGAGGTGGCGCAGACCGCTCTACGCTTCACCTTCGAGGCCGACATCACCGACTCCGACCTCGACCGCGCCGCCGACGAGCTCGGCGCCGCGATCTCCGGCCGCCTCCCGGTCCACCCATCCCTCACCGACGCCTCGTGATCGCCGAGCCGGCCCCGACCGCGCTGCAGACCGTCGCCTCGATCAGGTCAGGCGAGACCACCGCTGTCGCTGTGATCGACGCGACCTTCGCCCGGATCGCTCGCCTCAACCCGTCCTTGAACGCGATCATCGCCAACGACCACGAACGAGCCCGGTCCCAGGCGGCGAGCGTCGACGCCCGGCTCGCCGGTGGCGATCATGACCAGCTCCCGTTGGCCGGCGTACCGCTCGCTGTGAAGGACACCGAAGACACCGTCGGCTACCGCACCACCCACGGCTCGAGGCTGTACGCCGACGCCTCTCCGGCCGAGAACGACTCGATCCTCGTGGGCCGGTTGAAGGCCGCCGGCTGCGTGGTGGTCGGCAAGTCCAACGTGCCCGAGTTCGCGTGCTCGGCCGACACCACCAACCTGGTCTTCGGCTCGACCCGGAACCCGTACGACCTCGACCGACTGGCCGGCGGATCCTCCGGCGGCGCTGCGGCCGCGGTCGCGTCGGGCATGCTGCCGCTGGCCACGGCCTCCGACGGCGGCGGCTCGATCCGGATCCCGGCCTCGGCCTGCGGTCTGCCCGGCTTCAAACCGTCGTTGGGTCGGATACCCGACGGCGGCCCACATCCGGTCGACTGGCCCCTCGTCACCACCCGTGGCGTGCTCACCCGTAGCGTCGACGACCTGATCGCCGTCCTCGACGTGATCGTCGGGCCCGATCCGACCGACCTGCGTTCCCTGCCGTCGCCCTGTGAGCCTTTCTCGACGACCATCGACCGGACGAGCCTGCCGCACCGCGTCGCCTGGAGTCCGACGCTCGGCTACGACTGGACGGAGCCGAGCATCCTCGCGGCCTGCGAAGCCACCATCGAGCGGCTCGCCGCCGACGGGGTCGAGATCGTCGAGATCGAGCGGATCTTCGACTCCGAGCCGTACGACGTCTGGGGTCCGCTGATCGCCGCGTACGTGCAGCGCATCGTCGGTGATCACGACCGGAGCCTGTTGACCGAGGAGGTGCGTGAAGGCATCGAGGACGCCGACCGGCTCACCGCCCGCGAGCTGTTGGCAGTGGAGGACACCTGCCACCACCTGAACCTGCAGCTGGCCCGCGTCTTCGAGACCGTCGACGTGCTCCTCACCCCGACCCTGCATCGCGACCCGCCCCGATTCGGCGAGACCATCTCCTGGATCCGCGCCACCGGCGTGTTCAACTTGACCCGATCGCCGGCGGGGACGATCCCGGTGGGCGTCAGCGAGGCCGGCCTACCCGTCGGTCTGCAGATCGTCGGTCCTCAGCACGCCGACGTCGCCGTGCTGGCGCTGATGGCGTACCTGCAACCCTGACCCCTACCCCACCCTTCTCGCTCGGGATCCTGCTCCTTGCTCGGGTTGCACCTAGCGCAGGAAGCTGCATCCCGAGCGAGAAGCTGACGGCGGCAGGCGCGGACGCGGCGGCCCGGAAAGCACCAGAGGCGGCCCCCACCGCAGTGGGAGCCGCCTCCAGGCGTTGTTGCTCGAGCCGAGCAGCGGGAACCTCTAGATTGAGATCAGAAGTCCATGCCGCCCATGCCGGGATCGCCGCCCGGAGCAGGCGCAGCCTTCTCCGGCTTGTCGGCGATGACGGCCTCGGTGGTGAGGAACAGCGCCGCGATCGACGCCGCGTTCTGCAGCGCGGACCGGGTCACCTTGGCCGGGTCGATGATGCCGGCCGCGACCAGGTCGACGTACTCGCCGGTGGCCGCGTTCAGGCCCTGCCCGGCCGGCAGGCCGCGGACCTTCTCGGCCACCACGCCGCCCTCGAGACCGGCGTTGATCGCGATCCGCTTCAGCGGGGCCTCGGCCGCGGTGAAGACGATCTGGGCGCCGATGGCCTCGTCGCCGGTCAGGTCGACCTTGGCGGTCTGGGCGGCCTGCAGCAGGGCCACGCCGCCGCCGGCGACGATGCCCTCCTCGACGGCAGCCTTGGCGTTGCGCACCGCGTCCTCGATCCGGTGCTTGCGCTCCTTCAGCTCGACCTCGGTGGCCGCGCCGACCTTGATCACGGCAACGCCGCCGGCCAGCTTGGCCAGCCGCTCCTGCAGCTTCTCGCGGTCGTAGTCGGAGTCGCTGTTCTCGATCTCGGTGCGGATCTGGCTGACCCGGCCCGCGATGGCGTCGGACTCGCCGGCGCCCTCGATGATGGTGGCCTCGTCCTTGGTCACCACGACCTGGCGAGCCTGGCCGAGCAGCTCCAGCTCGACGCCGTCGAGCTTGAGGCCGACCTCCTCGGAGATGACCTGACCGCCGGTGAGGATGGCGATGTCGGTCAGCATGGCCTTGCGACGGTCGCCGAAGCCCGGAGCCTTGACGGCGACGGACTTGAAGGTGCCGCGGATCTTGTTGACGATCAGCGCGGCCAGGGCCTCGCCATCGACGTCCTCGGCGATGACCACGAGCGGCTTGCCGGCCTGGATGACCTTCTCCAGGATCGGCAGCAGCTCCTTGAGGTTGGAGACCTTGGAGTTGACGATCAGGATGTACGGATCGTCGAGCACGGTCTCCATGCGCTCGGTGTCGGTGACGAAGTAGGGCGAGATGTAGCCCTTGTCGAACCGCATGCCCTCGGTGAGCTCGAGCTC
>DASQLI010000073.1:0-13716 GCA_035630075.1 Microlunatus sp. | reverse complement strand
CGACAGACACCGCCGCTTCGCCGGCGTTGAGACCGGTCCGGATCGCCCGCCAGAACAGTCGACGATCTACACGAGAAGCATGAGCAGTCACAAGACACCCGCCTTCAGGATCGAGCGTTGCGTCGATCCCCTGAGCTCGCGCGTCCCCGAGGGTGTGTCTGCTCCTTCTCGCGACGGTCTACGCCGCTGGCTCGTGCCAGGCCCTCGGCCAGGCATGTCGATACGGTCCGTGATCGGGTGGTCACTCGATCGGGGTGAGCCGGACCATCAGTCCGATCTCACCGTCTTGAACGATCTCGTCCTGGTCGTTGACGAGCGTGAACCTGCGCTGCAGGATGCCCGCGTCGCCCCGGCTGACCAACCTGGTCGACAAGATCTCGACCCGACAATGGACGCTGTCACCGATGTGGATCGGCCGTCGAAATCGCCAGTCGTCGATGCCCAGCAAGGCGATCGAGCAGGACTCGAAGACGCCGATCCGGGAGGCCAGGCCCAAGGCCACGGACAGTCCGAGAAGGCCGTGGGCGATCGGCCTGCCGAACCGTCCGTGTCGAGCCGAGCTCGCGTCGGTGTGGACTGGGTTGGTGTCCCAGCTCCAGCCGGCGAACGTGACGATGTCGCTCTCGGTGATGGTGCGCGCCTGACTCACGAACGTCTGCCCGGCGCGGAAGTCCTCGAAGTAGTAGGTCACAGGACGGGCTCCTCCGAGTGCTGGGAAGACCGGAGATTCGGCGCCGGCGTCCGGAGCTGATCACTACCTGGTCCACGAGGCTGGGTACAACCCCCGGCGCGCATCCGCTCCGAGCGAAGTGAGCGTACAGGCTGCGGTGGGGCCGGGGAAGCCATGGACCGTAGGCTCGGACCATGACGTCACCCAAGATCACCATCATCGGCGCCGGCGGCTATGTGTTCCCGTTCCGCCTCATCGGCGATCTGCTCAGCTTCCCAGCCCTGCGCAGCGCCGAGCTGTGCCTGATGGACATCAACCCCGAGAAGCTGGCCCCGGTGGCCGAGGCGACCCGCAAGCTGGTCGCCCACCACGGCTTCGACACCGAAGTCGTGGAGACCTCCGACCGCCGGGCGGCGCTGACCGGCGCCGACTTCGTGATCATCACCTTTCAGGTCGGCGGGGTCGAGTCCTACCGCTGGGACGTCGAGATCCCGCGCAAGTACGGCGTCGACCAGACCGTCGGCGACACCGTCGGGCCCGGCGGGGTGTTCCGCTTCCTGCGCTCGGTGCCGGCATACCAGGCCATCGCCGCCGACGCGCTGGAGGTGTGCCCGGAAGCGGTGTTCATCAACTACGCGAACCCGATGGCGATGGCCACCGGCTACCTGAACGCGCTGGGCCTGAGGACCGTCGGTCTGTGCCACAGCGTCCAGGGCACCACCCGGATGCTGGCCCGGACCCTCGGGGTGCCGTACGAGGAGGTCAGCTACGTCTGCGCCGGGATCAACCACCAGGCGTGGGTGTTGAGCTTCCGCCGTGGCACCGAGGACCTCTACCCGCGGCTCAGGGCGGCGATGAATGACCGGCACGTCGTGGGCCGCGCCGCCGCCGACCTGGTCGGCGACGACGGTGACCACAGCGAGGCCGCGCTCGCCGCGAGCACGTACGAGGGTGGCAATGAGCAGGTCCGGACCACCTTGATGAACCACTTCGGCTACTTCGAGACCGAGTCCAGCCATCACGCGTCGGAGTACCTGCCGTACTTCCGGAAGAACTCGGAGCTGGTCCAGGCCTACTTGCCGGAACGCTGGGACTACTACGAGATCTGTGCCGCGCACGACGACCAGGGAGATCTCGACATGCAGCTGGAGAGGCTGTCGGCCCAGCTCAAGCCCTCGGTGGAGTACGGGGCCAGCATCGTGAACGCGGTGGTCTCCGGGATCCCGACTGTGGTGTACGGCAACGTGCCGAACTCGACCGGCTTGATCACCAACCTGCCTCCGGAAGCATGTGTCGAGGTGCCCTGCCTGGTCGACCACAACGGCGTGCAGCCGACCGCGGTCGGTGACCTGCCCCTGCAGCTGGCCGCTCTCAACCGCACCAACATCGGCGTGCAGACTCTCGCCGTGCAGGCCGCGCTGACCGGCAACCGGGAGAACGTCTACCACGCGGTCGCCGTCGACCCGCTGACAGCGGCCCAATGCACCCTGGAGCAGACCCGGTCGATGACCGACGAGCTGTTCGCCGCGCACCACAGCCTGCTGCCCGGCGAGCTGGCGCAGGCTTGACCGCGGCTGCCGGATGCGTCCGGTCGATTGCCTAGGGTGAAGCCATGTACTCGAACCTGAGCCTTGGTGCCCTCGGCCTGTCGGCCGACTTCCCCACAGCGGTCGAACTGGCCGTCAGACACGGATTCGGCGGCCTGGACGCCGACCTCGACCACCTGGCCGCACAGGGAGATCAGGCCGCGGTCCGAGAGGCCGCGGCCGCCGTGTCCGAGCGCGGCCTGCGGTGGGGCGTGGCCGGGCTGCCGGTCGATCTCACCGCGCCGGCCACCGAGTTCGCCACTCAGCTCGCGAACCTGCCGGACAGGCTGACCGTGCTGACCGCCGCGGGCATCCCGTCGGTCGGCACCTGGCTGCGACCGATGCACGACGACCTCAGCTACCGCCGCAACTGGGTGGTGCACGTCAGTCGACTCGCGCTGGTGGCGGAGGTGCTCGCCGACGCAGGTCTGCGGCTCGGACTGGAGTACGTCGGCCCGAAGACGTTCTGGTCGACCGAGAGATTCCCTTTCATCCACTCGTTGTCGGAGGTCCGGGAGCTGATCGCCGAAACCGGCGCCTCGAACGTCGGCGTCATCCTGGACGCCTTCCACTGGTACACCGCCGGGGAGACGGCGGCAGACCTCGTCGGGCTCCGGGACGCCGACATCGTCTCGGTCGACATCAACGACGCGCCAGCCGATCGTGAGCGCGACCAGCAGCTGGATCTGGACCGGCGACTCCCCTCGTCCACCGGCGTCATCGACCTCGCCGGTTTCATGACCGGACTGCGGGACGCCGGCTACACCGGTCCGGTCAAGGTCGAACCATTCCTGACCACGCTGGCCGAGCAGCCGATCGACGACGTGCTGGCTGACGTGTCGAGCCGGCTGGACGCGGCCATCGGATGACTCTCCACTTCTGACAGGTCCTGGTTCGATCCCGCGCGGGGCCCTGGTTTCGCTGACACGCACTCTCGGAAGGAAGCCCCTACGGTGGAATACGTACGTCTCGGCGCATCAGGACTGAAGATCAGCAGGATCACACTCGCCTGCATGAGCTTCGGCGACGGCTCGCGGCTGCCCTGGGCGACCTCGGACGACGAGCGTGCCGAGCCGATCCTCCGCCAGGCGGTCGAGCTCGGCATCACCGAGGCACCGTACGTCACCCGGGAACCCCGGCTACTTCTGACGTCGGCGAGCTGATCGACAGCCGGCTCCGACCTGAGCATCTCGAAGAGAGGCGCTGGAACAAACGGCGGGATCCTCGCTGGGCACCAGGAGCACCTGTGTGGCAATCAGCTCTGGGCGAGGATCCGCGCTGCGACCTCAGCAGCGCGATCGATGGGGACGGCGAAACCGATGCCGATGCTGCCGCTGGTGCGGCCTCCGAGGGTGGCGATGGCGGTGTTGATGCCGACCACTCGACCGTCGAGGTCGACCAGCGGGCCGCCTGAGTTGCCGGGATTGATCGAGGCGTCGGTCTGGATCATCTCTCGTCGGTCCAAGGCGCTGACGATACCCGCGGTGACGGTGCCGTTGAGGCCCAGCGGTGATCCGACGGCGATGACGGCTTGGCCGATCTGGATGTCGTCGCTGGCACCGAGGGTGGCGGCGGGCAGGTTGTCGGCCGCGGCGCGGAGGACGGCGATGTCGTAGGTCCGGTCACTGCCGATCACCTCGGCATCGACCCTCCGGCCGGTGGAGAGCACGAGGGTGACCTCGCCTTCTCCGGCGACGACGTGGTGGTTGGTGAGCACGTGGCCGCTGTCGTCCATGATCACCCCGGAGCCGCTTCCCCGGCCGGCCCGGACCTGGACGACGCTGGGCAGGATGGTCGCCGCGGCAGCCTCGATGCTGCCGGGCGGCGCCGGAGCAGTCGCCGTACCTCCTCGCTGCTGGACGATCGCCGGTCGGGCCGCCGTGCCGTCCCGGTCGGTGGCCAGCACCACGCCGGCACCGGACACGCCGCCGGCCAACAGTGCCGCGACCAGCACGCCTGCGGTTCGCGATCGTCGCGGACGGCGGGTGGCACCGGTCGGCGCTGGTGTGTCCGGGGCAGGCGGCAGCCGGCTCGGTGAGGCTGGGGCGGCCGGCGGCGGCGCGGCGCTGCTCCATCCGATGGATGGTCCGGCCGGGGTGCCGAGACCACGTTCCGGCGTGAAGCGGTCGCTCATGATCGTCTCCGTTCGTCGGGTCGCATCTCAGATGAGTCGGGAGAACCAGCGCAGGGACAGTGCACCGGCGCCGACGGCGACCAGCAGGGCGAGTGCGGCGAGGTAGGGGGTGACTTCGCGGACCTCGGTCCGCCAGCCGATGGAGGAGCCGATGTCCCTGTACACGTCGGCCAGCTCCTCGCCGCTCTCGGCGCTGTAGGCCGTGCCGCCGGTGGCGTCGGCGAGTTGGGCAAGGGTCTCGCCGTCGACCGGCACCGGGTTGCCGCGGGCGTTGGGCATCACCCCGTCGGCGGTCCCGAACGCGATGGTGGAGACGGGCAGCCCGGCTTCGCCGGCAGCTGCTGCTGCCGCCTGGGGTGAGCGACCGGCGGTGTTGCTGCCATCGGACAAGATCACCACTCTGCTCGGCACCGGCTCCCCGTCGGCGTCGGCGGCCAGCGCCTCGATCTGGTCGATCGAGGTGAACACCGACTCGCCGATCGCGGTCCCCCCGCCCGCAGTCCGGAGGCCGCTGATCTGCTGCTGCACCGAGGCGTGGTCGGTCGAGGGAGGGGCGACCAGGGCGCTGCTGCCGGCGAACGACACCACACCGACGTTGACGGTGTCGGGTAGGTCGTCGACGAAGGCGATGGCTGCTGCCTTGGCACCCTCCAGGCGGTTCGGGACGACGTCGGTGGCGCGCATCGAACCGGAGGTGTCGATGGCGACCATGATCGTGGCTCGGTCGTATGGCACCCGCAGCGACAGCTCCGGCCGGGCGGCCGCCATCCCCAAGCAGGTCAAGGCGATCAGCACCAGAGTGGCCGGGAGGTGGCGGCGCCAACCGGGGCGGCGCGGAACGACTCTGTCGAGCATCGGCAGGCTGGCGAACCGGACTGCGTAGCGCTGCCGGCGTCGTTGCACGATCACGTACGCCAGCCCGAGCGCCGCGACCGGCAGCAAGATCAACAACCAGAGCGGGGACAGGAAGCTCATCGGGTTCTCCTTCGAGTGCAGCGGCCGGCGGACTGCCGTCGGCGGGTGCGGATGAAGCGGGCCAGCTCGGCGACCCAGTCGGTGTCGGTACCCAGCCGCAGGTGACCGGCGCCGGTGCTGCGGACGGCCGTCTCGTTCGCCTCCCGGTGGGCGCGGGCGGCATCGGCGTAGCGCTCGCGGATCCGATGGTCGCCGGTGAACACCTCCCGCTGTCGGCCCGACTCGGGGTCGACCAGCACCAGGGCGCCCACGGCGGGCAGCTCGAGCTCGCGGGGATCGAGGACCTCGACGACCAGGACGTCGTGGCGGGCGGTCAGCCGCCGCAGCGGCGTCTCCCAGTCGAACGGTCGCTCGAACGCCCCCGTCGGGTCGAGCAGGTCAGAGATCACGACGCGCAAGCCGGGACGCCGGTGCCGTGCGCCCAAGATTGTCAGCGCCTCGGCGAGGCCGACCGCGCCGGCGCCCTCGCGCGCCGCCGACGGCTGCCGGATCGCACCGTACGCGGCAGCTCTGGCCGGCCGGGGCTGTTGCCAGCGCATCCCGTCGGGACCCAGCGCGGCAAGGCCGACGCGGTTGCCGGGGGCGTCGACCAGCAGCGCGACGGCTCCGGCGATCGTGGCGGCGAGGTCGCCCTTCTCCTGGCTGACGGTGCCGAACGCCATGCTGGCGGTCTGGTCGAGCAGCAGCCAGGTGTCCAGCTCGTGCTCGGCCTGGGTCAGCCAGACGTGCGGCTGCCGGGCTCGGGCGGTGACGTTCCAGTCGATCCGCCGGACGTCGTGGCCCGGCTGGTAGCGGGCCAGCTCCTCCGGCTCGCTGCCGGGTCCGAGCCGGACGCCGGCGTGGTCGCCGTGCAGCAGGCCGTCCAGTCGTCGCTGCACCGTCAGATCGAGGCCCTTCAGACTGGGCCGTGACTCAGATCGACGTCCCGTCCCAGACAGCGGTGGCGGTCCTGGCGGGTCCACCGTGCTGGTGCGTGGTCGACGCGACCTCATGCTGCGGTGGCCAGCTGCTCGTCGGGGGCGACCTGCGGCCGGGACACCGCGGCCAGGATGTGGCCGATCACCGTCCGCGGATCGAGGCCCTCGGCGACGGCGTCGAAGGACAGCACCAGCCGATGCGCGAGCACGTCGCCGGCGATGTCGACCACGTCGTGCGGCAGCACGTAGTCCCGCCCGCGCAGCAGTGCCAGTGCGCGGGCCGCCGCCACGAGTCCGAGGGAGCCGCGTGCGCTGACCCCGTACTCCAGCACGCCGTCCAGACTCAACCCGTACCGGTCCGGGTGCCGAGTGGCCATCACCAGCTGCACCACGTAATGAGTGACCGCGTGGTGGACGAAGACCCGGTCGGTCACCGTCTGGAGGTCGATCAGCTCCTCGACGCTCAGCACCGCCTCCGCACGGGGCGGGTCGACGCTCATCCGCTGCAGGATGGTCAGCTCGTCCAGCTCGTCGGCATGGTCGACGTCCACCTTCAGCAAGAACCGGTCCCGCTGCGCCTCGGGCAGCGTGTAGACGCCTTCGGTCTCGATCGGGTTCTGGGTGGCCAGCACCAGGAACGGGACCGGCAGCCGATGGGTGATCCCGCCGATGCTGACCTGTCGCTCGGCCATCGCCTCCAACAGCGCCGACTGCACCTTCGCCGGTGCCCGGTTGATCTCATCGGCCAGCACCAGGTTGGCGAACACCGGTCCGCGCTCGGTGTCGAACCGTTCGGTCGAGGGCCGCCACACCTGGGTGCCGACGATGTCGGCGGGCATCAGGTCCGGGGTGAACTGCAGCCGGTTGAAGGTGCCGCCGACCACGTCGGCCAGGGTCTTCACCGCCAGCGTCTTGGCCACCCCGGGCACGCCCTCCAGCAGCACGTGGCCGCGGGCCAGCAACCCAACGAGCATCCGTTCTACCATCAGGTCCTGCCCGACCACGATCCGCTTCACCTCGAACAGCGCCTGCTCGAGCACCGCGGTGGACATCAGCCTGGTTGTCGGGTCCGGCATCAGAGGTCTCCGTTCTGGCTCGGTCCTGCCGTCTGCGAGGCCTGGTCAGGAGTCCCGGCGGAGCCGCCGGCGCCGCCGCTGCCTTCGTCGTCGGGACAGCCAGCGCCGCTGTGGGTCTGGTCGCTGCGGTCGGCGGTGGTGACTGCGGCGTCGCGGCCGTCGTCGCCGGGGACGACGGCGGCCCAGCCGGTCTCGACGGGCTCGCTGGCCGAGGTCGTGGCGTAGGCGATGCCGGCCCCGCCGAGCAGTACGAGCGTGCCGGTGCCGATCGCCAGCCCGATCCGTCGCGGCAGCGAGGTACTCGGTGTTGAGGACATGATCGGGTTCCCTTCGTTGATCATTCGTGAGCGTCCCCGGTGGTCGGGGACGTGCTCACTTCATCAAGCCGGAGAGAAAACCAGCGGAAGCAGATCAGAAAGATCACCGAAAGACCTGCATCGCTGCACAGGTACCTCGAGCACGGCTCTGGGAACATGCGCTGCCTCCGATTCGTTGGTCCATCGGCAACGACGCACTCCTTACCCCGACGAACGGAGGAGCAGCGGATGCGACTGTTGATCATGGAGGACGAACACGGCCTGGCCAGCGCGCTGAAGATCGGCCTGGTCCGGGAGGGATACGCCGTCGACCTCGCCCACACCGTCACCGAAGCCACCGAAAAGCTCACCTACACCGCGTACGACCTCGCCCTGCTGGACATCACCCTGCCCGACGGCAACGGTCTCGACCTGGCCCAACAGATCCGCACCGGTGCGGTCGAGTGCCTCACGGGCTCCGACCTGAGGATCGTCATGCTGACCGCCCGCGGCGGCCTGCCCGACCGCGTCCACGGCCTCGACATCGGCGCCGACGACTACCTGGTGAAGCCCTTCGCCCTGGCCGAGCTCACCGCCCGGCTCCGTGCCGTCCTGCGCCGCCAGATCGAGACGGCCAGCGCGGTGATCACCGTCGGACCCGTCCGGCTCGACGCCTCCCGACACCTCGCGCACCGCGGCGACCGCGAGCTCCGGCTCACCTTGAAGGAGTTCGCCGTGCTCCGCTACCTGCTGACCCGTCCCGGGCACCTCGTCCCCGCCGAGGAGCTGCTCGAGCACGTCTGGGACGAGAACGCCGACCCGTTCACCCAGACCGTCCGCGTCACCGTCGGCACCCTGCGCCGCAAGCTCACCATCGACACCGAACCCCAGCTGCTGGAGACGGTGACCGGCCGCGGCTACCGGCTCCGTGAGCCGGCGCACCAGCGCGACGACGTGCCCGCGTGATCAGCCGCCTCGCCGACGCCGTTCCACCCTGGGCCCGGACCGTTCGGGTCCGACTCACCCTCACCTACTCCGGCCTGCTGTTCGGGATCACCGCGCTCCTTCTCGCCGGCGTGTACTGGGCGCTCTCCCGAAACCTGATCGCTGCACCCTTGGACCCGGTCACCGTCAAGAGGTTCACCCGGGGCGCCGACGGCACGATCACCTACCGCGCCGGGGAGACGTTCCAAGCCGCCGACCTCGACAGCGTGCAGAAGGCCGTCAACTTCACCACTCTGCAAACGCTACGAGAATATTCGGTCATCGCGTTGGTGATCATGTTCGGACTCAGCTTGGCCATCGGCTGGTGGGTCGCCGGACGCGCCCTTCGGCCCGTGGCCACGATCACCCAGACCGCGCAGGAGATCACCGCCACCGACCTGTCCCGCCGGATCGAGGCGACCGGCCCACCCGACGAGCTCCGCACGCTGGCCGACACCATCGACAGCATGCTCAGCCGTCTCGACGGCGCGTTCGCCGCCGAACGTCGGCTCCTGGCCGATGTCTCCCACGAGCTCCGCAACCCGGTCGCAGCCATCCAGGCCAACGTCGAAGCGGTCCTCGGCAACGAGCAGTCCAGCCTCGAGGAGCGGCACGCAGCCGCCACGGTGGTGACCCGCGCCACGGCCCGGATGAGTCGGCTCCTCGACGATCTCCTCGCCTCGGCACGGAAGCGCTCGACCGTATTCGCCGACGTCGACGTCGACCTCGCCGCACTGACCCGGACGGCGGTCGCCGAGCACGCGCTCCGCGCCGACGAGCGAGCCTTGCGGACAGACCTCCGCGTCGCGTCAGGGCCTGTGGTCTACGCCGACCGCATCTCGCTGGAGCGAGCCGTCTCGAACCTGCTCGCGAACGCCGTCCGCCTCGCCCCCACCGGATCAACGATCACCGTGGGCATCGGCAGCCGTCAAGGCTGGGCCTGGATCGCCGTCCGCGACGAGGGACCCGGTATCCCCTCCGACCAGCGCACCCGCGTCTTCGACCGGTTTCACCGCGGTCCTGACTCCGCCGGCTCCGGGCTCGGGCTGGCCATCGCCCGCCAGATCGTCGAGAGCCACGACGGACATCTCCTGCTCACCGATGCTGCCGGGCCCGGCAGCACTTTCGTCATCTGGCTGCCCGAACGCGCGATCGCGGGCGCGCTCGAACGCTCGGCTGACCCACCTCCGGGCGATCCGATGGCCTGATCTGCCAGAGGGCCCCACAGCCTGGAACTCAGTCCTGGCTGGCTCGGACGGCGAAGCGCTCAGCGGATGCCGCGAAGTGCCGTAGCTCGTCGGCCGGCCAGTCGGCAGTGATGTCCGCGAGTCGTCGGAGGATCTGATCTCGGTCCGTCGTGCGCCGCTGGCACCCGACCGTGATCGACAACGAGTCAGGGAGTCGGCGAGCCACCATTCGCGTTGAGGGTCTCGCCGATGACATAGCTCGACTCAGGGCTGGCCAGGAAGACGAAGGCCGGCGCCATCTCGGCGGGCTGTCCGGGGCGACCGATCGGCGCGTTGCCGCCGAACTGCTTGAGCTTCTCCTGCGGCTGGCCGCCTGCCACCTGCAGCGGCGTCCAGACCGGTCCGGGGGCGACAGCGTTCACCCGGATGCCCTTCGACGCCACCTGCTGGGCGAGGGCCTTGGTGAAGCCGTTGATCGCCCACTTCGACGAGGCGTAGTCGAGCAGGATCGGCGACGGCTGGTAGGCCTCCTTCGACGACACGTTGATGATCGTCGATCCCGGCTGCATGTGAGCCAGAGCCGCCTGACACAGCCAGAACATGGAGAACACGTTGGTCTGGTAGGTCTCGACGAACTGCTTCGTAGTGAGGTCGGCGAGCTCCTCGACGAACTGCTGCTTGCCGGCGTTGTTGACCAGGATGTCGATACCGCCCAGGCGGTCGACCGTGGTCCGGACCAGGTCGCGGCAGTAGCTCTCGTCCTTGACGTCGCCGGGCACCGGTACCGCGGTCCGACCAGCTTCCTCGACCAAGCGGACCACCTCCTCGGCGTCCTCCTGCTCCTCGGGCAGGTAGGAGAGCACGACGTCAGCGCCTTCGCGAGCGAAGGCGATCGCGACCGCGCGGCCGATGCCGCTGTCGGCACCGGTCACCAGCGCCTTGCGCCCGGTCAGTCGCCCTGTCCCCCGGTACGTGCGCTCGCCGTGGTCTGGCTCCGGCGCCATGTCCTCGGCCAGTCCTGGCTCGCTCTGCTGCTGAGCCCAGTCCTCGTCGGCGGCCGGATACTGCTTGGTCGGATCCTGCAGCGTGTACTGATCAGTCACGACATCCCCATCCTCTCGACACGGTCAGGGCGTCACCCGCCGTTGCGCCACGGAAAGGTGCTACCCCGAGGCAGCGAGCGGCAAACCGAAACCTCGGTCAGCGCACTGCTGCCGATCGCTGGCCGACTCAGGCCTGGACGCCGGAGCTCTCTCCGAGCACGTCGTCGAGCGCCTCGCGAACGGCCTGCCGGGTCGCCAGTCGAACCGACGCGGCCTGCTGCAGGTCGGCGTTGTCGGCGTCGGCGAGTCGGTTGCGCTCGGTGCGCTCGGCCTCCAGGGCCTGATCACGCGCGTACCGGATCCGTTCCCATATGTCTTGCTCCATGCCTGTCACTCCTTCGACTCGCGGCGGGCGAGCACGTTCTTCAACGTCGATGTGAGCCGACGGTCGCGCGGCACCGCAGATGGCCTCACCCACTCCGGCACGGCGATGTCGAAGAGCCGGGGTCCACGCAGGGTGCCGAGCACGGCCCGACGCGACCCCAGACGGATCCGGTGGCTGCCGGTGGTGAGGGCCTGCCACCAGGACGAGCGGACACCGTGACCCGCGGTGACCACCGGTCCGTAGGGACCCTCGACCTCCACCGTCAGACCGGACCGATCGAGCAGATCCACCCATCGACGCGAGCTGGACCGACTCGGTCCGCGCAGGGACGGGCTGCGGGAGAACGTCACCGAGATGCGCGATCCGTTGGCTCGCACCCGACCAGTGATCGGGCGCGAGCCACGGTCGCCGTTCCGGGTCAGCTGGTGAGCCTCGAAGCTCAGCTCACCACGAAGATCGAGATGCACGCTCCGGGATCAGGCGTTCTCGCTGGTGGTGATCTGCAGCGTGCCGTCCAGCTTCCAGACCGCCCGTGGAGCGTCTACCCCTGTGTCGCGTGGAACCTCGACCGTCATGTCGACGAGCTTGTAGTTGATCACTGCGCCGCGGCCGGTCAGATAGGCCCACATCTCCTTGCCGAGCTGGGTCCACGACTGGGGCTCGCTGGTGCCGCTCTGGACGGACTGATCACTCATCTGAGACCTCCGAGGTCTTGATCAACAATGGTTGCCTGTTGATTCCGTCCTCGGCGCGTTTCGGATGCGGGCTCTCGGATCCGGGGCGACGTCTCGTCTGCCCGCGCAGGCGACCCGCGGCGCAGCGAAGTCCGCGGGTCGCCCGGTGATCAGCTGCCGGGCTTGTCCGCGGCGGCGAGCTCGACCTCGGCGGTGGCCTGGATCAGCGACAGCAGCTCGGGATCCAGCCCCGGCGAGAACTCCTCACGACGCTCCGGGGCGATGGTGATCGGCACGCCCTCCGGCATCACAGCGGTGCTGAGCTCGGTGCCGTCGTTGGACGGGGAGGCCCCGCGATACAGCTTGGCGGCCTGGTTCTGGTTGTCGGCACTGAACGTGTACTGGATGCTCTGCAGACCCTTGTCGAGCAGCTTCTTCACCTCCGGGAAGCTCTCGGCGTTGGTCTTGGGGATGGGCAGCACGCTGCCCCAGTTGACCCCGAGGCTCTCCAGGGCCTTGGCGTACGCGTTCTCGTGGGCCTGGTCGCGGACGATCAGGTAGGCGATGGTCGAGCGCGCGGCCTTGTTGTCGGTCATCTCGTAGATGCGGCACTTCTGCAGTCGACCGGTGGACTCCAGCATCAGGTTGTAGAGCAGGTCGAGAACCAGGTTGCCGCTGTTGTAGACGTAGGACCCGCTCCACGGGTTGCCCGCCGCGTCGACCGGCAGCGCACCCTGGGCACCGACCAGGTAGTGGTGGATGTTGGAGGTGTCCAGGGCGATCTTCAGCGGCGTGGCGCCGCCGGCGCCGGGCTTGTCGACCGGGTCGGTCTTCTTGCCCTGGTACTCCGGCGAACCGTCCAGCAGGCGCGAGATGGTCGTACCGATCAGCTCGACGTGGCTGATCTCCTCGGTGCCGACGCCCTGTAGCAGGTCCTTGTACGGCTTGGACGCGGGGTCGCCGCGGAAGTTGATGCTCTGGAACAGGTACTGCATCATGGTGCGCATCTCGCCGAACTGCCCGCCCAGACCTTCCTGGAGGGCGTTGGCGGCGGCCGGATCCGGCTCGTCGACGACGATCTCGTTGATCAACTGCTCTGTGTAGAGGTACATGCCGCTGCCGTACCCACTCTGGGTCGAACTCATGCACACCCGACGGATCCAAAACCAGATCGGCTGCTGCGGCGGCCATCGGCTGCTGCGGCGGCCACCGGGTCGCAGATCGGCGGAGAAACGAGATGTTTACTCCTGCCGCCGCTGGCTATGTGGTGCCTGTCACTGAAGAACGTCGAGCGGCTGCGCAGCAGCCCGCACCAGAACGGAGACAGCCCATGACGCAGCGACCACTGGGACACGAGCCAGCCGCACCCGGACCGTTGGACGAGCCCGGACCCGGTCAGCCCGATGTGGGGGCGATCGGAGAGCAAGCCACACCGGAGCAGCCGGTGGTCCAGCACTCGGGCACTCCCCTCGTCGAGCCCGAGCAGACGGGTCCCGACTACAGGGATCGCCCGTACGCCGGAGACGTCCCGGCCTCCACCTCGGCTGGCCTCGGCGGAACGTCCGACACCAGTTCGGTCGGGTCGAACGAGTCCACGGTCGACACCGCGAAGGGTGAGGCCAAGCAGGTGGCCGGCACGGCGGTCGACTCGGGCAAGGAGGTGGCCGCGACCGCCAAGGAGGAAGCCAAGAACGTGGCGGCGGAGACCAAGCAGCAGGCCGCGTCGTTGTTCGACACCGTCCGCACCGAGGTGTCGCAGCAGGCCGGCACCTCCCAGACTCGGATCGGG
>DASQLI010000072.1:0-3773 GCA_035630075.1 Microlunatus sp. | reverse complement strand
CCCCAACACCGACAAGGAGGTGGTCTCGCTCGGCGACGTGCTCCGGTCCAACAAGGCCCGCAACGACCACCACCCGATGACCGTGGGCTTGGGCAAGGACGTCGAGGGCGGCTTCGTGGTCGCCAACCTCGCGAAGATGCCTCACCTGCTGGTGGCCGGCGCCACCGGCTCCGGCAAGTCGAGCTTCGTCAACTCCATGATCACCTCGGTGATGATGCGGGCCACGCCGGACGAGGTCCGGATGTTGCTGGTCGACCCGAAGCGGGTGGAGCTGACCGCGTACGAGGGCATCCCGCACCTGGTGACGCCAATCATCACGAACGCGAAGAAGGCGGCTGAGGCGCTGCAGTGGGTGGTCCGCGAGATGGACATGCGCTACGACGACCTGGCGGCCTACAACTTCCGGCACGTGGACGACTTCAACAAGGCCGTCCAGGCCGGGGCGGTCAAGCCGCTGGAGGGATCAGAACGGGTGCTGGCGCCGTACCCGTACCTGCTGGTGATCATCGACGAGCTGGCGGACCTGATGATGGTCGCCCCTCGCGACGTGGAGGACTCGATCGTCCGGATCACCCAGCTCGCCCGGGCCGCCGGCATCCACCTGGTGCTGGCCACCCAGCGACCCAGCACGGACGTGGTGACCGGCTTGATCAAGGCCAACGTGCCCAGCCGGCTCGCGTTCGCGACCTCGTCGATGACCGACTCGCGAGTGATCTTGGACCAACCGGGTGCGGAGAAGCTGGTCGGCCAGGGCGACGGGCTGTTCCTGCCGATGGGGCAGAGCAAGCCGATCCGGATCCAGAGCTCGTGGGTCACCGAGGCCGAGGTGCGGACGGTCGTCGGCCACGTCACCGAGCAGCTCAAGCCGGTCTACCGCGAGGACGTGACCGCGCCGGCGGAGTCCGCGACCAAGGTGGCCGAGGACATCGGCGACGACCTGGAGCTCGTGCTGCAGGCCGTCGAGCTGGTGGTCACCCTGCAGCTCGGGTCGACCTCGATGCTGCAGCGCAAGCTGCGCGTCGGCTTCGCCAAGGCCGGTCGGCTGATGGATATCCTGGAGACCCGCGGCGTGGTCGGACCCTCGGAGGGCTCGAAGCCGCGTGAGGTCTTGGTCAAGCCCGACGAGCTGGACGCGGTGGTGGACAACCTGCGGGTCGGCTGAACAGTGTTTTCGTCACTCGCTGCGAGAGCGTCGCGCGCCGAGAGTCCCTGTCTTCCTTCCTCGCTCACAGACAACAAGCGCGTCAGATCGCTCATCTGTCCAGACAGGGACGGGCGCTCCGCTCCGCGGCCGCTCGCGACGGAGCTCAGGTCCCGAGCACGGCGATCAGCTGCTGCACCGCGTACCGATAGCCGTTGATCCCGGCCCCGGCGATCACCACCTCGGCCACTCCGGACACGTACGAGTGGTGCCGGAACTCCTCGCGCCGGTGCACGTTGCTGATGTGCACCTCGGCCACGGGCAGGTCCACGCCGGCCAGGGCATCACGCAACGCCACCGACGTGTGGGTCAGCCCGCCGGGATTGAGGACGATGCCGGAGCAGTCGGTCCGGGCCGCGTGGATCGCGTCGATCAGCACGCCCTCGTGGTTGCTCTGAACGCAGCGCACGTCCCAGCCGGCGGCTGCGGCTGTCTCGCCGGCCAGTCGCTCTGCGTCGGCGAGGGTGTCGCTCCCGTACACGGACGGCTCCCGAGTGCCGAGCAGATTCAGGTTGGGACCGTTCAGCACGAGCAGCCGGCGGGGGAGGGAGGCGTCCACCTGCCGTACGCTACCGGCCACCGACCCCTGCCGAGAGCCCGAATGCCGTCACGTCGGTCCGGCATACTGGTGCGGCCATGACTCTGCCAAATTGTCGCGCTCCGCGCTCCGCGCTCACGGGCTCCGCGGATTCTCGCTCGTTCGTCACGGTTCTGGGCGACACAGCAATGCTTGGCGAGAGTGGGCATGTTGCCCACAACCGCTCCTGCACTCCCGAGATGCTCCGCCCGTGACCGGGCCAACCACGGTTCACCTTGTCTCCCTCGGCTGCGCCCGCAACGACGTCGACTCCGAGGAGCTGGCCGCGCGGCTGGAGCTGGGCGGGTTCCAGCTGGTCGCGGACCCTTCCGACGCGGACGCGGTGATGGTCAACACCTGCGGCTTCGTCGAGTCGGCCAAGAAGGACAGCATCGACACCCTGCTCGCGGCCGCCGACCTCAAGACCGAGGGCCGTCCGCAGGCGGTGGTGGCGGTCGGCTGCCTGGCCGAGCGGTACGGCACCGAGCTCGCTGAGGCGCTTCCTGAGGCCGATGCGGTGCTCGGCTTCGACGACTACGTGGACGTGGCCGACCGGTTGCAGACGATCATGGCCGGCGGTGCCCACACCGCGCACGTGCCACGGGACCGACGCAAGCTGCTCCCTCTTGCCCCGGCTGAACGTGCCCGCTCGACGGCCGCGCTGCTCACACCGGGTCACGGGATGGCCGAGCTTCCCGACGGCGTGGCCCCGGCCAGCGGGCCGCGCGTCCTGCGGCGCCGGTTGTCCACCAGTCCGTGGGCGCCGCTGAAGCTCGCGTCCGGCTGCGATCGGCGGTGCAGCTTCTGCGCGATCCCGGCGTTCCGCGGCGCCTACCTGTCCCGGCCGCCGGCCGAGGTGCTGGCCGAAGCCCGCTGGCTCGCCGACAACGGGGTCAAGGAGGTGCTGCTGGTCAGCGAGAACTCCTCCTCGTACGGCAAGGACCTCGGCGACCTGCGGCTGCTGGAGAAGCTGCTGCCCGAGCTGGCCGCGGTCGACGGGCTGGAGCGGGTGCGGGTGACCTACCTGCAGCCGGCGGAGCTGCGGCCCGGCCTGATCGAGGTGCTCGCGACGACGCCGGGCGTGGTGCCCTACTTCGATCTCTCCTTCCAGCACGCGTCCGGACCGGTGCTGCGCCGGATGCGCCGGTTCGGCGACATCGACTCGTTCCTGCTGCTGGTCGACCAGGTGCGCACCCAGGCGCCGGACGCCGGCATCCGCAGCAACGTGATCGTCGGCTTCCCGGGCGAGACCGAGGCTGACGTCGCCATCCTCGCCGACTTCCTCAGCGCGGCCCGGCTGGACGCCATCGGCGTGTTCGGTTACTCCGATGAGGAAGGCACCGAGGCCGTCCGCCTCGACCACCACCTGGCCACCGAGGAGGTCGAGGAACGCAGGGCCCGGATCGCGGATCTGGCCGATGAACTGGTCGCGCAGCGCTCCGAGGAGCGGATCGGTAGCGTGCTCAGCGTGCTGGTGGACGAGATCGACCCTGACGGCGAGGCGACGGCGGTCGGCCGGGCCGAGCACCAGGGCCCCGAGGTGGACGGCGTGACGCTGCTCGACCCGGTCGGGTTGCAGATCGGCGACCTGGTCGACGTGACGGCGACCGGCACCGACGGCGTCGACCTGCGCGCTGTCGTCCTCGACCGCGTACCGGAGTCGGTGGGCCGGTGAGCAGCGGGCCGAGCGAGTCGAGCGAGTCGAGCGGTGGCCCGACACCGGAGCCTCCGGAGAGCTCGCCCTGGAACGTGCCGAACGCGCTGACGGCCTTCCGCTGCGTTCTGGTGCCGGTGTTCGCCTGGATGCTTCTGGCCCATCCGCAGGAGGTCGGCTGGCGGATCGCCACCGCGGTCGTCTTCGCGCTCGCCATCTTGACCGACAGCATCGACGGTTACCTGGCCCGCAAGTACGACATCGTCACGAAGTTCGGCAAGCTCGCCGACCCGATCGCCGACAAGGCCCTCACCGGGATGGCCTTCCTCGGGCTGTCGATC
>DASQLI010000071.1:0-4543 GCA_035630075.1 Microlunatus sp. | reverse complement strand
CAGCTGCATTCGCGGCCTCACGAGCACTGGATTCCACCGCGCAGAGCACCCACAGCACCGCAGAGATCGGGCCCGAGGCGAAGGTCGAGCCTTCGACGTGGATCCACTCTCGATCATCGTCCTCGCCGGACGACGGTGAGTCGGCGGCCTGGACCACCTGGTCCCCGTCCGGCAGATACCAGTCCTGCTCCACGACCACCATCGGCTGCCAGATCGCCTCCTCGCCGTCCAGCTCCACGGCGGTGAGGAGCACCGATCGCCTGCGTTCCAGATCAGCCCGGAACACGGTGGTCGATGTCACGCTCTCGGCGGTGACGATCTGGATGCCCGAGACACCTCCGGTGGCGAGCGACCGGAGAGCGGCGGAGTGAACGGCAGTCAGACTCATGCGAGGGTCCCGGTCTCAGCTCGTAGGGTGTCGCAGGACGGGTCGGACCCCGTCCGCTCGACCGTCGACCCGGATGCTCGGCACCAGGATCCCCTGATCACGACACCACAGCTCACCACACCACAGATCATGACGCCTGAAGGAGACAGATGAGGATCGGACTGATCGGCCTCGGCCGGATCGGCACCTACCACGCCGGGAACCTGATCGCTCTGGACGAGGTCGAGCAGCTGGTGGTCACCGACGCCGTGCCCGCGGCGGTCGAGTCGGCGATCGAGCGCTTCGGTGCGACTGCGGCCGACTCGGTGAAGAGCCTGCTCGGTGCGGTCGATGCCGTCATGATCACCGCCCCGACCTCGTCGCACCTCGGTCTGATCCAGCAGTCGGTGGCAGCCGGACTGCCCACGTTCTGCGAGAAGCCGGTGGCCGAGGATCCGTACGCGGCCAGCGATCTCATCTCGTGGGTCGAAGGCTCGGGAGTTCCGGTGCAGGTCGGGTTTCCTCGTCGCTTCGATCCGGCGTTCGTCGCGGCCAAGGCCGCCCTGGAGTCCGGCGCGTTGGGGTTCTTGACCACGGTCCGGTCCACCACGATGGATCCGGCCCCGCCACCGATGGCCTACATCGCCGGGTCGGGTGGTATCTTCCGCGACTGCGCGATCCACGATCTCGATGCGGTGCGCTGGGTGACCGGCCGCGAGGTCGTCGAGGTGTACGCGACCGGGGCGAACAAGGGTGATCCCGAGTTCACCACCCTCGGCGACGTGGACACGGCCTCGGCGCTGCTCACCTTCGACGACGGCACCCTCGGTGTGGTCAGCAACACCCGCTACAACGGCGCCGGCTACGACGTCCGGCTCGAGCTGCACGGCTCGGCCGGCTCGATCAGTGCCGGGCTCGACCAGGGGCTGCCGATGAGCTCGGCCGATCCGTCGGTGGACTTCCCGACCGGCCCCGCGCACACGTTCTTCATGGACCGGCTCACCGAGGCCTTCCGTCGGGAGGTCGCCGTGTTCCTCGACGTCGCCGCCGGTCGAGCGCCGTCACCGTGCGCGATGGCCGACGGTTTGGAGTCCAGCTGGATCGCCGAGGCCTGCGCACGATCACTGGCCGAGCACCGGCCTGTGCTGGTGGATGAAGTGCGTCAACGACGAGCGTCGTCTCCATAGCGGCGCAGGACTCTCTCCGGCAGGGCGGCCCGCAGCTCGAGCAGCAGATCGGCGGCCGCCTCGATCCGGTCGGCGTCGACCTCCGTGACTGCGTACAGCCGGTGGCCGACGATGCCGAGCCTGGTGAAGACATTCGGCGCGTCGAGAAGCACGTCGGTGGCCGGACCGAACAGCTCGCGCAGGTGAGCGTCGTACGCGCGCTCACGCGGGTTGTCGCCCCTGCTGGTGAGCTTTCCACGTCGTCCCGGCGGGTGGAAGGTGAACCTCTCGTCCAGCATGCCGTGGTCGATGCGGCCCATCGGGCTGCTGAGGATCGACCGGCGGGCGATCGACACTGACGGAAGCACCGCCGGCAGTGCCAGCCAGAGGTAGGCATAGGTCAGTTCTGGCTGCGACTTCTCGATCCGCAGGGCCCGGCTGACCAGCGGTCTCGGGTAGGTCTGTGGCGATGGGATCCCCACCCGGACCGATCCCGCGCCGCGCTCCAGCGTGGCGCTGACCCACAGCTCCTCGGGGAACGCACGCACGTCCGGGTCGTCGCCGATCAACAATGTGGCACCGGCGCGGACAGCTCGGTAGTCGTCGTCCACCGGGTCCACCGGCGCCCAGCCGGAACGCTCCGCGATGGCCACGGCCCGTGAGCCGCGACGGCGATGGCGATGGGGAGACACCGACCGAGAGTATCCACCGAACAGGATGTCCAGGTGTTGAAGAAGTCAGTCCTCGCTGATCTCCAGACCTGCCAGTCCTGGGAACCGCACCCGACGGACAGCGCCCGCCCACACGTAGCTCAGCAGCTGGTGCTCGCAGCCACGGCACCGCATCACCAGCCCGTCGGGGTCCAGCTCCACCACGACCTCGGCCAGCGGACACGAGCGCGCGCAGTGCCGGCACTCGATGATCGCGTCGGTCAGGTCGACGCCGAAGATCTCGCTCAGTGGTCCGCCGGCGGCGTTGCCGTCCAGCCGATCCACCCGCCGGCCGGTCTCCGGCTCAGGCTGCGTCATGGTCAAGCACCTCCGAAGCGTTCGGTTCGGACCCGGTCTGCCTCGTGACCGAGGGCGACCAACGTGCCGGCGACGGTCTCCACGAAGCCGGTCGGTCCGCACACGTAGACCAGTGGCCGCTCGGTGGGAGCGATCACGACGCTGGCCAGGATCTCCGCGTCGATCCGGCGTGGTCGGCGCGGAGCACCGTCGGGGGCCCGGCGGGTGTACACCCACTCGAGTCCGAAGTGCTCGTCGACCAGAGACTCGAGCTCGTCGGCGTACAGGGCATCCGCTCGACTGCGCACCGAGTAGATGAGCCGGAACGGCGCCGCCGAGCCGGCGGCGCGGTGGGCCCGCACGATCGCCATCAACGGCACGATCCCCGAGCCGCCGGCGATCAGCTGGACCGGATCGCTCTGGTCTGAGGACCAGACGAAGTAACGGCCGATCGGTCCCCGCACCTCGACGAGGTCGCCAGGCCGCACCTCGCGGACCAGGTACGGCGACACCTCTCCCTCGGGGAACTCGTCGACGGCGAGCTCCACCCGCGAAGCAGGACCGAAGGAGGCGATCGAGTACGACCGGACGGCCTGATAGCCGTCCTCCGCGGTCAGCCGCAGGTCCAGGTGCTGTCCAGGCAGGCTGCCGGGCCAGTCCGGCACCTCGATCATGATCACCCGCGCGTGTTCGTTGACCGGCTGGACGGTGCTGACCGTGCCGACCAGCCACGTCGACACCCGGGAGGCGACCGGCATCAGGAGTACCGGTCCTCGGTCCACGGATCGCCGTACAGGCTGTAGCCGTTGCGCTCCCAGAAGCCCGGCTCGTCGGCGACCAGCAGCTGGAGTCCGCGGACCCACTTGGCCGACTTCCAGAAGTAGAGGTGCGGGATGAGCAGTCGCGCGGGTCCTCCGTGCTCGGGCCGGAGTGGACGACCGTCGAACTCAAAGGCGATCCATGACTTGCCGCCGCGCAGGTCAGCCATCGGCACGTTTGTCGTATAGCCGCCGTACGAGTGCACCATCGCGTACTGCGCACTGGTCTCGACCGTGGCCAGCAGGGAGTCCAGCGAAACCCCACGCCAACGGGTGCCGAGCTTGGACCAGCGGGTCACGCAGTGGATGTCGACCTGGATGTTCTCGACCCCCACCGCCAACAGCTGGGACCAGGACCACGTCGCTCGCTCGCCGTGCTCACTGAGGATCTCGAAGGACCAGCGGTCGGTCGCAATCCTCGGTGTGGGTCCAGCGGACAACACCGGGAAATCCTTCGTGACGTACTGACCTGGCGGTACGCGCTCGCCTGCTGGACGACGACGCGATCGGAACCCGCGGCTGACGATGGGCACCGTCGGAGCCTACGGCCCCGCCAGCATGTATCGCCATGGATCGGGTCGGCTCTTCGATCCCACACAACCCACCTCGATGGAAGGACCGTCCATGGCATCCACCAGTCAGATCATCCGCGCGCTGATGTCCGGCGACCGGCTGGCGTTGATCATCGCCTTGGTTCCCGAAGCGGCCGACGTGATCCCGCGCGGCCCGCAGCGCCTCGGACGGCTTGCCGCCCGCCTCGGCGAGGAGGTCGCGCTGAACCCACAGCCGCTGCCACCCGGCGACCCCAGCATGGGTGCCGCCCTGATGCACAAGATCACCGCGGCCGCGCTCGGTGGCCCGGACACCTTCGAAGCCGGCTACCTGCGCGACGTCGATGACTGGTGCGGCACCGGCTGGCCGCGTCGGTGGCCGAAGGGATGGCCAGTCAACGGCCCGGTGCCAGGTCCGCGGGAGACCGCGCAGATGATGCTGGGCGGGCTGCTGGCCGCCGCGGAGATCTCGGCGCACTTCGACGATCCCGAGATCGTGGATGCCTTCGACAAGGCGATCGAGATGCTTGGTGAAGTAGCGATAGGTCAGCTCGACGGCTGACGCTCCTGACCGATGTCGGCGGTGATGGGTGGGCGATACTGGGTTCGAACCAGTGACCTCTTCGGTGTGAAC
>DASQLI010000070.1:0-3605 GCA_035630075.1 Microlunatus sp. | reverse complement strand
AGCCACCGACGTCGAGGATCGCCCCGCCGGCCAGCGCGGGTTCGAACAGCCTGCCGGTGCGTGCGGTGGCCGCCCCGCCGTAGGAGGCATCGACGTGCAGCGGCCGACCGATGGCGCCCGTGCTGATCAGCTGGCGCAGGCCGGCGGCGAGCGGTCCGAAGCGGTACTTGTACGCCTCGAGGAACGGCAGTCCCACCCGCTGCGCCACCGCCAGCACCTCCCGGGTGTCGGACGGAGTAGGGGTGACTGGCTTCTCGCAGAGCACGGCTTTGCCGGCCTCGAGGGCGGCGATCGCCAGCTCGGCGTGGGTGGTGTGGACGGTGCCCACGTACACGGCGTCGATGTCGTCGCGCTGCAGGATCTCGGTGTAGGTGCCGCTTGCCGCGGCCCCGTGCTGGTCGGCGAAGACCCGAGCCCGGTCACGGTCCCGACTGCCGACCGCGAGAAGCGCCCCGGACGTCGACCGGCGCAGGGCATGCGCGAAGTACCCGCTGATCACCCCGGGCCCGAGCACCGCCCAGCGCGTACGCCCGCTCGACGGGATGCTGGGCACCGTGGTCAAGGCCGCCTCCGTAACAGGTGCGCATCGGAGCGTGCGTGCTCCCGACGATCGAGGACACCGACTCTATGCTCCGGCTGTGACAACGCCGCCGGAGCGTGGGGCCGCGTCCGTCGAGCGCGAGTGCTTCCGCGCCGCGGGTGTGGTGGCTATCGGCGGCGCGGCGGCCACCGTTCTGCTCTGGGCGGGCACGTTCCCCGGCTGGCCGCTGGCGGCCGGGGTGATGGTGTCGGTGCTGGTGTTCGGAGGTCTGCTGTTCATGCTCGGCGACGAGCCGGTGCCGGCGGCACGCCGATTACGACCGATCGGTCTGGTCGTGGCGCTGGTGGTGGCGATCGGCGGCGCGATCCTGGTCGAGCAGTCCGGCCACGCCGCCCTGCAGGCCCGTTTCGGCTCCAGCCTCGCCGACTTCGAGGCGGTGGTGGCCGAGGCGGGAGCGCCCACGCACCAGGTCGACGGCAGGGAAGCCTTCCCCGGCTCGTGCCCGAGCAGGATCGGCAGCTACCCGATCGAGAAGTGCGAGCTCATCCGTGGTGGCTATCTCTACCTGCAGCAGCGTGCCGCGCTGGGCGACGAGGCCGGCTTCGCCTATCTGCCCGCCGGGCCGCCCAGCGAGGACCTGACGGCCAGCGGGGGGCCGAGACCGGACCAGTTCTCTCCTCTCGGCGGCCACTGGTACGGCTGGTCCTGCGGCTGCTGACGGCTCGGACGCCGGGCCCAGCGCGTACGGTGACGCCATGACCGAGAGCCCGACACCGTCCGACCCCACCACCCCCGATGAGGACAGCGTGGGCGGACGCGCCCACCTGCTGCCGGAGGAGCTGGCCGTCGGCAGCGCGGATCCGGAGAAGCAGGCCGAAGCGATCCTGCAGGAGTCGGCGGAGCGCACCGAGCAGCCAGAAGACACCAAGGCGACCTCGTCCCAGGTGCCCTGAGCCGCAGCGTGCGCGGCACCGTCGCCTCTGTGGCGCACGATGCCGCGCACGGTATCTGCTGCGTGCTGCGGCGCGGTTCTGCTCCGGGCTACCGCAGGCCGGGCCGGGCCGGAGCGATCGGGATCCGCATCTGCTGGCGAGTCCGGGACTCGCTCGTCTCCTCGTCGTCGTCGACCAGGTCCTCGACGAAGGGCTGGTAGTCACCCACGCAGCGCTTGCCCTTGGCCGGCACCTTCTTGGTCAGCAGGTAGGTGTCCACCGCATCGGTGACGCAGTCCGACGACCCGTACGCGGTGTGACCCCACGAGCTCGACGAGAGCAGCCGGCTGTTGGGCATCCGCTTCGAGGTCGAGACGGCACCCGCGTAGTTCGTGGCCGGATCCCACGTGTTGCCCACGATCAGCACCGTTGAGCTGGTCCGCTTGGTGAAGGGCCCGCGGTACGCATCCTCGTCCTTGACCTTCCACTTCGGGCTCGCGCAGCCGGCCTGGTTCCACAGCCAGAGACGGCCGAAGTAGGGGGCCTTCTTGTCGGCTTTCTTCGCCAGCGCGGGGAACTCGGCGATGTTGCGCGTGTTCCGCGAATCCGTGCAGACGATGCTCTGGAACGCGTCCAGGCTGTTGTCGTACGGGAACCCGAACGCCCGCCCGGGGATCCCGCGCTGCTGCTGCCGTTCCTTGGTCGACTTCTCGAGCTTGATCAGCGACGAGACCGTCGCCTTGCGCTGCGCCGCGCTCAGGCCGGCCGAGGTCGTCGGATCGATCAGCTCGTAGAGGTAGGAGGCGTAGTCGGCCACGTAGTCAGGCCCGCCGTAGCCGTCGTACAGCATCGACAGCGTGTTGGCCACGAAGCCGTCGTAGGTGGCGGCCAGGTAGCGCTCGCCGCTCTCGGGGTCGATCTCGTACAGGGGTCCCTTACGAAGCCGCTGGGCGATCTTCTCGTAGTTGGCGACCGGGTTGCCGGCCGAGAACGCGCACTTGGTGGGGCCGGCCTCGTCGCAGCGGACCAGGGTCTCCCGCAGGGCCTTGCTGGCGCCCGCCGCCGAACCGAGTCGAGTGCCCATCGGGGTGCTGGCCGTCTTCTTGGTGCCGGCCCAGGCGACCGGGTCGAGGACGCCGTCGATGGCCAGCGCCCGCACCCGATTCGGGTACATGTTGGCGTACACCTCGCCGAGGTAGCTGCCGTAGGAGAAGCCGAAGTAGGTCAGCTTCTTGTCACCCACCGCCCGGCGGAGCAGATCCATGTCCCGCGCCACCTCAGCGGTCGACATCGACCCGCTGAGCGGCTTGCCCGTGGTCGAACACGCCTTGGCGTGCTTGCCGTAGGCCTTGATGAAGGCCTTCTCCTGCTTGGCGCCGTAGGGGAAGGCGGCGGAGTAGATGGTGTTCAGGACCGGGTCGTTCTTCCGCGCCGACGGGAAGCACTTCACGTTCTGGCTGAAGGCGATGCCGCGCGGGTCGAACCCGACCACGTCGAAGCGGTCGGTCACCGCGGGGCTGAAGATGTAGGGCGAGTAGTAGGCGATCTCGGTGCCGGAACCACCAGGACCTCCTGGGTTCACGAACAGCGTGCCGATCTTCTTCCTCTGGTTCTTGGCCGGCACCTTCAGCAGCGCGAGCTGGACCTTCTTCCCCTTGGGCTTGTCGTAGTCCAGCGGGACCTTCACGGTGGCGCACCGGGCGTACTCGTAGCACTTGTACCAGTCGAGCTTCGGGGTCTTCACCGCCTTGCTACGACGCTTCTCCACCTTGGAGGTCGGGCTGGGGCCAGCCGCCTCCGCCGAGGGGGCGGTGGAGACGGACAGCAGTCCGGCTGTCAGAGCCACGGCGGAAGCCATGGCCATCAGCCGGCGGGGGATGGGTCGCATGCACGCTCCTGGGGATCGGCGGCCGGCTCCGGCCGGTCGCGCTGAGAGAAACCTAGGGATCCTGAGCGTGTGCTGTGGGCGTAAATACGAAGAGTCGCCGGTTTCTTTCTGGCTCGAAGGGGCACTGCGAGGTCCATTTCCGCCACGACTCTCGCCGCCGCAGCCACCGGCCGCTAACGTTAGCGGAATGCGCGGCAACCCGGAGACGATTCCCGCCGAGTTCGTGGCCCTGGACGAGCGGTTC
>DASQLI010000069.1:0-2596 GCA_035630075.1 Microlunatus sp. | reverse complement strand
ACTTCTCGACGTCGCTCGACTCGACGCGATCGGCTTTGGCGCCGCCCGCCTCGAGCGAGTCACCGGCCGGCAGCTCCTGGTGACCACCGAACTGCTGGCGCATCGCCGACAGCACCTGGTTGGCGAAGTGGTCCTCCCCGCGCGAGGCGAACCGCTCGAACAGGGAGGCGGCCAGCACGGGAGCCGGTACGCCGATGTCGACGGCCGCCTTGACCGTCCACCGGCCCTCACCGGAGTCCGAGACACGGCCTGCCAGCCCGTCCAGGGTCGGGTTCGCCTGCAGCGCGGCCGCGGTGAGATCCAGCAGCCAGGACGAGACGACCGATCCGCGACGCCACAGCTCCGACACCTTCGCGGTGTTGATGTCGAACTGGTAGTACTCCGGCTCCTCCAACGGCGCGATCTCGGCCGAGTGCTCGGCTTCCCGGATCCCGGCGTCGGCGTTGTCGAGGATGTTGAGGCCCTCGGCGAAGGCGGCCATGATGCCGTACTCGATGCCGTTGTGGACCATCTTCACGAAGTGGCCGGCACCGGACGGGCCGCAGTGCAGGTAGCCGAGCTCCTCGGGCGCGCGATCGCCGGAGCGTCCCGGGGTCCGCTCGATCTCGCCGGCGCCGGGGGCGATGGTCTTGAGCACCGGATCGATCCTGGCCACGGCCTCGTCCGGCCCGCCGACCATCAGGCAGTAGCCCCGTTCCAGGCCGAACACGCCACCGCTGGTGCCGATGTCGACGTAGTGGATGCCCCGGTCCTTGAGCTTGGCGGCCCGGCGGACGTCGTCGCGGTAGTTCGAGTTGCCGCCGTCGATGATGATGTCGCCCTCATCCAGCAGGGCGGCGAACTGGTCGACGATCCTCCCGGTGATGCCGGCGGGGATCATCACCCAGACCGCCCGAGGCCGCTCCAGCTTGGCCACGAAGTCCTCGGGACTCTCGGCCCCGACGGCGCCCTCACCAGCGAGCCCGGCCACCGCCTCGGGATTCACGTCGTACACCACGCACTCGTGCCCGTCGCGCATCAACCGCCGCACGATGTTGGCGCCCATCCGCCCCAGACCGATCATTCCCAGCTGCATTGAAGATTCCCTTCGAGGCGACGTCGCGCGAAACGCTAGCAGCGGCTCATGACGACAAGACCACCGCCCGAGCGAGCGAGCCTCAGCGAGGGGGCGAGCCCGTCGCGAGCGGCCTTCTCCGGCGAGCGTCAGCGAGACGGTGCCCGTCGCGAGCGGCCGTGCAGCGAAGCACCCGGCTCTGTCTGGACCGAGGAGAGCGCAAACACGCCTTTCGTTTGCGCTCGACGAGGGAAGTCAGAGCCAACCGGCGCGCAGCGGAACAGCGAGTGACGATCAACTCGGCAGGCGCATCAACATGATCACGTGCCGGTAGTCGGTGATCGGGTCGCCGTCGAGCTCGGCGAGTCCGGTCAGCTGGCACGGCTTGCTCGGTGCGGTGAACGCGAAGTTCACGTACGGGCTGTCGAAGGCACCGAGGGCATCCAGCAGGTACGTGGGGTTGAAGCCCGCAGCGGTGACGGCCTGGTCGCCCCCGCCCGGCTGCTCGACGACTGCTTCCAGTGCCTCGGAGGCCTGCGCCTGGTCACCGGTGGCGGCCTCCAGCGTGACCACGCCGTCGCCGATCAGCATCCGCAGCGAGGTGTTGCGCTCGGCGACCAGCGAGACCCGTCGGGCGGCCGCGATCGTGTCGGCCGTGCTGAGTCGTACGGTCATCACCGGCTGGGTGTTCATGATGTGGCGGACCTTCGGGAACTCCCCGTCCAGCAACCGGGTGGTGGTCTGCCGGTCGCCGGCGGTGCCGTGGCCCTCGAAGCCGATGATGCCGTCGCCGGCGCCGCCGGCAGCCAGGCTGAGGACGATCTGCTCGCCGGCCGACATCGACTTCGCCGTGTCGGACAGCACCTTGGCGGGGACCAGGGCAGCAGCGGAGATCTGCGGGCTGGCCGGGTTCCAGGTGAGCTCGCGCAGGGCCATCCGGTAGCGGTCGGTGGCCAGCAGGGAGACGGTCTCGCCCTCGATCTCGACCCGGACACCGGTGAAGACCGGCAGCAGCTCGTCACGGCCGGCGGCGACGACGACCTGGGCCACGGCGTGGGCGAACACGTCACTGGGCACCGTGCCGGTGGCCTCCGGCAGGGTCGGCAGGGTCGGGTAGTCCGCGACCGGCAGCGTCTGCAGGGTGAAGCGAGCACTGCCGCAGACCAGCTCGACGTGATTGCCGTCGGCGGAGATGTCGACCGGCTTGGCCGGCAGGCTCCGAGAGATGTCGGCGAGCAGCCGGCCGGAGACGAGGGCCTCGCCCTCATCGGCGACCTCGGCCTTCACCGTGATCTGCGCGCTGGTCTCGTAGTCGAAGCTGGACAGCACCACGCCCGAGGCGTCGGCCCGGATCAGCAGCCCGGCGAGGATCGGGACACTGGGCCTGGTCGGCAGGCTGCGGGCGGCCCACTGCACCGCCTCGGCCAACGTGTCACGTTCGAGTCGGATCCTCACACTGCCTCCTGCCTCTGTCTGGCACCCCGTACGAGGCAACCGCGCCACGCACGAGGGCAGCGCTGGACGATCATACCGACGCCGGTG